>DASWTL010000265.1:0-1550 GCA_036402155.1 Sphingobacteriaceae bacterium
TGGTTTTTTATTAGGTATGCCAACTGCACTTGAGGAAACACTTGCAAGAGTTGAAAGCTATGAGAACACTGGCGTGCATGGAATTTTTGTTCCTTGTATCACCAATAAGAACGACATTAAGGAAGTGGTGAATGCTACAAGACTGCCTGTTAGTGTAATGTGTATGCCTGACCTTCCTAATTTTGAGGAATTAAAATCCCTTGGCGTAAAACGAGTCAGTGCCGGGCCATTTGTAAGCTCTTACGCATACAAAAAAGCTGAAGAAGCTGCGGGTGCGATATTGCGGGATAATAATTTTTCCTGTCTTTTTTCCTGATTCAGTATAATGGCTACACTGCTTTATGTTTTCCCGAAAACAAGTCTTTAAGGTGAGGAAAAATGTGCTTATAATAAAGTAAGTAAATCACCACAATCCGCAGAAGCTTCAGCGAAGGAGGACAACTTCTTCCGGAATAACAAACAACATCGTGCAGCCTGTCTTGGTAGTAACCGAATGCTTGAAATCAGGAGGAGTGTACAAATAATCCCCTTGCGATAATGTTATGTTTTCCAAAATAGCCTCCCCGCTTAAAACGTAAATTTCTTCTCCGGCCGGATGATTGTGGTAGGGATAGGTTGCACCTGGCTCGAATTTCAACAAGATGGTTGTTGAACGCCCTTTCTCCTCATCATAATGCAGCGATATGACCGATATACCTTTGTAATGGATATCCTTTTCAACTAAAGGCTGCCATTCTTTTTGGTTGCTTCTCACAACATAATCGTTGATGTTTGTGCTTACCATTGAATTTTTCACTGTGTTTAAATTTATTTGATTAATAGTTGGTCAATACTCCATTTATAATCAGGCAATGTTGCTAATAGAAATGCTCCTGCACTAAAAGCAAAGACCGAATAGTCCAGCGGTTCTTTTATGCCAAATGAATAAGCCATGGCCAAAGCAAAAAGTAGCGAAAGAACTGCCGCACCAGATGCAGCGTAGTCTGTCTTAAACCCAATTAGCAACAGTATGCCTAATCCAGCTTCCAGTATAGTACTTATGATTGCTACTGTTGGAATAAAACTTTTAGGTAGAAATGAATTTACCTGTGCTGCATAATCTAGAAAATTATTCCAGCCGGATGATTGTTTACCCCAGAAACTCAGCCGGCTACCCACAGCAGATAAAAAGCCTAATGATAGGGCTAACCGTAGAAACAGAATGGAAATGTCTTTCATCTTTAAAACCTGATTTTTGACTTTTGAGAAAGTAATCAGGCACAAAGGTCATATGCAGGACGGCTTAAAGAATAGAGAATCGTATGAAAAACATGTAATATTTATATTGCAAACTTTTCTTTATATAGTTTAGGAGAAAGCTTTGTTTGTTTCTTAAAAAAATTGGAGAAATAAAATGGATCATTGAAGCCAAGTTTGTAAGCTACCTCTTTTACAGACAAATCGCCATACGTAAGTAGCCGCCTGGCTTCAGAAGCAATGAGTCCGTAAATAACATTCTGTGCGGTTTTACCTGCGTGTAGCTTTGCCAGTTCATTGAGCTTTATTTCAGT
>DASWTL010000266.1:0-8619 GCA_036402155.1 Sphingobacteriaceae bacterium
CCACAAATTCCTGTGTAGGTACAGTTCCACCTCCCGAATTTTTAGAAAGAGTAGGGGGATATTGCCTGTTCTCAAGGCCGTTAGATTTGGGCGCTCCAACAAATACGATATACTCGTTGTTGGGCGAGGAGGTAAATAATGTTGCGTAGTTAGCTACCAGCGAATAGACCGGAGCTCCGCCGCTGGTTTTCAGATTGATTACTGCGGCACAGGCTTCTGCAGCAGACTCCCAGCGGGCTTTTACATCGGATGCTCCTGCGCTAACATAGCCAGTAACCGGGTTGGAATTACTAGCCTGGTTAAACAAAGGGCTTGCGGCAAATACCAGGGTTTTCGCCTTAATAGCCAAAGCAGCTCCCTTGGTCATCCTTCCAAAGCCACCATTTCCTCCTATTGGAGTGACATTAAGATATTTCGCAGCCGAATCGCAAAGATTCACGATGTTCTGTACGCACTCTGCAACAGAACTGCGTCCTTTTGCTGCCAATTCTGGGTCACCGAGCTGATAATACTTATTAATGATCGGATATCCGCCATAATGGCGCAGTAGATCAAACTCATACCAGGCGCGAAGGGCGTACATTTCACCCTGGTAGGTATTCTTGATATCAATAACCTCCTGGGCTGTCTTTTTATTAAGTACCAGGTCGATCTCAGATAAGCTCTTCTGCACGAACAGCGCCTGATGGATTCCTTTGTAAGACGCATCCCAGCAGCTTTCAATTGGACTGCTTGAATTTACGAAAGCCCGGGAAAGCCGATGGATACTTGAGTTGCTGATTGTGCTCATCCCATCATCAGTGGCGGCCTCAAGAAAAGAGCCGTTGATCCTGTTAAAACCTCCGATGAGGTAGGAGTAAGCCTGATTTATCGGCCGCTCATAATTTTGCTCCATGGAGAAAACGTCCACCGGTTGTGCCCAGTCGTACGGAACCTCATCCATGTAATTACACGAAAAAAATGTAACTGTAATAAACGTTAATATGATGTATTTTTTCATTTTCATTGGTTTAAAATCTTGCGGATAAACCGAAACTAACATTCCGTGTTAGCGGCATTGTATTTGAGTTGCCGGCATCCTCCGGATCAAGCGGGCTATCGCCTTTCGACCAGGTAAACAGGTTATATCCCGTTACGAAGAATCGAAGGTTATCTACAAATACGTTTTTCAGCGTTTTCTCTGTCAGCGCATAAGAGAGCTCCAGCGTTTTAAGGCGTACATAGCTGCTGTTTTTCATCCAGAATGATGATGCCTGGCTGTTGTTGGCTCCGCTGGTAACTGTTGATATGTTTGGTAAAGAGCCACTCGTGTTTTCGGGTGTCCAGTAATCTAACTGATTTTCATACATGGTACCATTTGAAACAAAAGGAAACGCTACTCTTCCACTGAGCATCTGGCTTACACGACTGGCACCCTGGAACAGAAAGTTAACCCCAAAGTTCGCGAACGACAGGCCACCGTTAATGCCAAAAAACTCACGGGGTACAGTACCGTATCCTAGTGGCACTACATCATTCCGGTCTATTTGGCCATCGCCGTTTATGTCACGGTATTTGATGTCGCCGGGCTGAACCGTAGAAAAGGTTTGGCGTGGTGATGTGGCAATCTCGTCGTAAGACTGGAATAGGCCCATTGCTTCGTATCCATATCGGATTCCGCGGGAATAGCCTGTAGTTTCCAGCCATGGGTATTCCTCCGCAACCTCGCCTGTTTTTACAATCTTATTGTCTGTAGCCGAGTAGGTGGCTCCAAGGTGATAACCAAGCTTGCCAACAGATGAATTCCATGAAAGCATCATTTCAACGCCTGAGGAGTTCATTTCACCAATGTTCTCACGTACCCCGGCTACAGTGCCGAGCAGCGAGGTGACATTGCTGTTAGTCATATACATATCAGTACGGGAGTCCTTAAAGTAATCAATTACATAATTCAGGCGATTATTAAACATCCGTAAGTTCGCGCCAAGGTTCAGTTGTTTAGCTTTCTCCCAGGTAAGGCCGGGATTTGCAATGATATCTTCCACAAATCCATTGGCATTTGCCATAGTATTGCCGAAATTATAAACGGCCCCTACAGCATTTAACCTGGTTCGATACTCAAACTCGTTCACTCCCCGTTGGTTACCCACTAATCCGTACGAGCCTCTGAGTTTGAAATAAGACACCACCTTGCTTAGCGGCTTAAAAAACTCCTCGTTTGAAATAGCCCATCCGGCAGAAACTGCAGGGAAAAAGCCGAAGCGATCTTCTGGTGCAAATTTGTAAACGCCATGGTATGACCCGGTAAAATCGAGATAGTATTTGTGGGCAAAATTATAGCCAGCCCAGTAACCAATAGTTTGGAAGCGGCTTGGAATAGAGGTTTGAACGTCATACTCATACTGGTTGTAGAAAGTAGTTGCTGAAACATTGTTTTTTCCAAAAGACTTATCGTACGAAAAGTTAAGGTCCAGAGAATTCCGGGCCTGACTGGCTATGCTGGTAACGTCGTTATTCATCCTGGGATCGTTGCCGGTTTTTTGCAGACTGCTTGAAGAGAGTACATTATAGTAGGAAAACGCCTTTTCTCTTGAAGTAACTGAACCTGTATAGCTATCCATCGATAACATAACAGAAGCGTTCAGGCCCTGGGTGATAAAGGACAAGTTCTGGTTTAGCTTACCGCGAAATGAACCGTACACGCGGTTAAGCACACTATAACCGTTTCTATTCAGCAGTGCCCAGGGGTTGCTGTACAAACTGTTTCCTGCTACAATTTTACCGTCGGTGCCGATCACGGGGCTGCCATTCTGGTCAACATACTGTCCATTATCAACATAATAGGCCGGAAAAGCGTTAGCCGGTGTGTTAACCAGTGCAGTATAAGCTCCAAAGCTGTCGCCACCAGGCCTGTTTTGTTTGTCGCTCCACCCGTAGAGGTCCAGCTCAAGCATTGTTGTTGGTGTTACATCAACTTCGAGGTTTGAACGAAGATTGTACCTGCTGGTTGCATTATTCGTGGTGTAAGCTGATTCAGATTGGGTATTGAACATGCCATTCTGCGATAAAAAGCCACCATTTATGAAGTAACGTGTGCGTTCTGAACCACCAGATACGCTTAGATTATGCCGCTGAACCCAGCTGCTTTTTTTGAAGTAATCGCCTGTCCAGTCTACGTCAGGGTAAAGTTCCTGATTAACGCCCTGGCGGTTGCGGTACTGTTGCAGATAATCGTTTGAATACATTGTAGAAGCCGCCCTTCCATCATACTGCATTGCTGCATTATAATTTGTGGCGTAGGTGAGGGCATCAACAGGCGTTAACATGCCAATTGGCTGCTGGTTGATAAGTTGTGATGTTAGTTCAACCCTTGGCTTGCCCCGGAAACCTTTCTTTGTTGTCACCAGGATGATTCCGTTGGCAGCTCTAGTGCCGTAAAGCGCTGAAACTGTAGCGTCTTTAAATACAGTGATACTGGAAATTTCCTTCGAAGTAAGAATTCCGAATTCCCGTTCCTGGCCATCCACCAGTACCAATACGCCCTCGCCATTGGTACGTATGCCACGGATCCAGTAATCTGCTGACTCGTCTACCGTTCCGCCAGAGTTCTGTATTGAAACGAATCCGGGCACAAGGCCTGAAAGCAGATTTGTAAGATTGGTTACCGGAATGTTTTCCAATTCTTTCGCCGAGATGGTGTACGATGCGCCATTAAAATCTTCTATCGCGATCTTTCGATATCCGAGATCCAGAGTGTCGCTTTGCTGCGCATTGGAAATGAGTGGAGATATCCATAAAAAGAATATCCAAAGCCCGAAGCGGCCAACATGTTTTTCGCTCATCAATTTTATTATTAGGTTATTATAATATATTAGTATTCAAATCACAGCCCAATTCATCGGCCCGCTGTATAGCACCTTTATTGTAAATCCTTAAGAGAGCCGTGAAATCTCCGTTGCGACTTACTGCTACTCCGATAAGATGGGTTAACCAACACGGGTTGTGCAGAGATTTCAAGACGGCCGAGGCATCTCATGGTTCGCCAGTAATAAAATGCTGAACCGGTCCTGGAAAATTTTGATAATTCCTTTTTCGGCCATGTTATACCACTTTCGCCTAAGCCATAGATCACTGAGATTGAAACAGAAACAATCAGCGAAATTAATCTTCGCATAATTATCGTCAATTGTATAAAAACAAGACGAATGGATTGGGGAAAGTGCTTGTTATCCCTTTGTAAAATTTGGTTTACCATCTTGGTTAGTTAATTGGTTCTATCTTCTGATATTGCTACCAGAAGACTAAATAATGGTTAAGCAATTATATATAGAATACAGGCTCTTAAGTATCACTTTTGTGTTTTAAAATACAAAAATTGTAGTCGTAAGGTTAGTACGATTTAAAACGGTTTAACTAAGAAGTTTATCGTTTCTATTTACTTTCTGGCCTTTTAGGCAAGAATGACTGGTAGTATTAATTCAAAAAAAAACAATTGTCTAAAACCGCTTGTAACTCCAGTTCCGGATGGTCAGGCATATTGCTCCTAAGTGGTTCATATTTCTGAATTCCTGAGTAAAAGGAGCCATTAGAGGAATATCTTCTTTGTTAGATGTTAACAGCTTCTTCCTTGCAGTTTTTTGGGTCGTTGAAGGAACTAAAAGATTTACAGACTGAAATAGCCTGTTCAGATGACGCTACACAGGTAACCTTATACGTTAGTAGTAGAATTACGTAAAGAACCTTGCTATTCTCATATTTCTATAAGCAAGCATTAATTACTGCTAAAAAGTTATAGCGGCTCTTAATTGCTAGAAGAGCAAATTATTATCTGTCTCCCAGATGATTAGACAGATCCATTAATACTTTTGCGGGATAAACATTACTATTTAACCAGTAACCCATTTTATACCTGGTGAAATAGGTAGGAAAATCGCCATCATGTTCTTTTTGGACCACTGTAAAAGTATTTGCGATAGACTTTGCCTTTGCCAGATATATTTCCTTTTTAGTAGTATTATAAGCCTCCCAATATGTATTAACCATAATTCCGGCTGCCCTTCCTACAGGCATCCAATAAACATATTGCTCCTGTACACTTGGTGATATCCAGTTTTTACTCAAAGCCCCCTGCCCTTCATTCCCTATCTTTAGGTCCGGCCGCGGCTTTTCCCAGATCACAAACTGGTCTTCTGCAAACCGAATCAATTCTTCGGCCAGTGGAATATTCCTGGGGGATTTTTCGCTATTCCTCAATAAATAAATCGCCAAATCACATGCCTGTTCACGGCTTAAATTATGATAAGCAGGACGCTCATAAATGTCTTCAAATTGTCCGTGCCAGTCGAATGTTTTTACAGGATTTTTCATAATCCAATTGAGTGCTTTCCTTGTTGATTTCTGCAAACCCTTCACCCCATAGTCTTTGGACAATCTGTCGAAATAATTTATAGTAGAAGTAGGAATGGCAATATTTGAGGCCGTCGGTTTTCCGGAATCCTTGTCGACAAACAAATACCAGCTGCCATTTTTCATCTGGGTTTCAGTATAAGTCTCAGCAATCCGCTTTGCTGCTTCCAGGTACTTTTTATCCTTAGTGACATCAAATAAATCCAGGTACGCGTGACCTGCATCCGCAGAAATTATGGTCATGATACTATTGGTGTTGATCTTGCTGTTGCTTTTTTTGAAGATCTCTTCGTATCCATAATAAGAAGGAGGAAAATATTGGTACGGATTTCCTTTCGGTCGGCTTATACTAATGAGGAAATCAGCAATGATGCGAGCCAATTTTACTGACCGTTCATATTCGGCCGGTTTCAATTTTCCATACGTTAACGCTCCTATAATGAGGGCGCTGTAAATTTTAGTAGGATACCGGTAAAACCGATATGATGGATCGGGAACTTTATGAAGCAGCCAGTACTCGATAAAATCCTTATGCATCAGCTTCTCTAATGCAACCATCGCACTTTTATCATAGGGCATCACTGGCTGATGATAAACTCCGTTGAAGTGCGCGGCGCGATAATACCTGCCTTTACCGGCAGTTCCGACAACCTCCCCTTTTTCAGAAATACCATGTACCGTAATTTTAAAATACCCCACCGGCAAAGCAGCCCAAACCGGACTTAATGGTGCATAAGGCACCTTATTTTCGAAGCTATAGAGTTTATCGTCTGCTTCAGATGTAATATCATATTTATATTTCGCAGCACCATCAATGGTTTTATAATTAAATGCAGGGGCATAAATAAACCGTTTAGCAGCAACGTTCCAAAATGGCGTCTTCCCGGGTTCACCAGGGCGCACAGGAACTAACGATTCCTGCAGCGCAATTTTTCCCCAATCCTTTGCCGGCTGCTGTTGGGCGAATACCTGATTCACCAGCAAAGTGATACCCCAGACCAGTATACAGGATTTCAATCCTTTTTGCATGGATGGCTTCATTTAAAATATCTAATTTATTTTCTTAATATTATTTTCAAGTTCCATCAAAATTTTAGCCGGGTAAACCGAACTGTTTAGCCAAAGTGGCAGTTTATATTTTGTGAAAAAAGTAGGGTAATCACCGTCATGCTCCTTCTGAACCATGACAAAAGAGTTAGCCAGTGATTTTGCCTTAGCCAGGTACATATCGTTCTTAGTAACGTTGTAAGCATGCCAGTAGGTATCAACCATTATTCCGGCGGCCCTGCCCACCGGATACCAGAATACATACTGCTCCTGAACACTGGGTGTTATCCAGTTTTCCGGGTTGCGGCCTTCGTTCTTATGTGGAACTGTTTTACGCCTGGGTTGTTCCCATATAACAAATTGATCTTCAGAGAATCGGATGAGCTCTTCAGCCAGTTTTATATTTTCAGGATTATCTTTCCCGTTATTTAATAAATAGATAGCAAGATCGCAGGACTGCTCCCGGCTCAGATTAACAAAGGGCGGACGGGCGTAAACATCCTCAAACTGCCCCTGCCAGTCATATGTTTTTACCGGGTTCAGCATAATGTAGTTGAATGCCTTCTTTGTGGCGTTTTCAAGCCCTTTTACCTTGTAATCACTGCTCAAACGGTCGAAATAATTAATAACAGAAGTGGGAATAGCAATATTTTTTGCCACAGGTGCATTGGTCTCATGATTTACAAACTGATACCAGCTGCCGTTTTCCATTTGATTTTTCAGATAGGTTTGTGCAATTAATTTAGCTGCATCTAGGTATTTTTTATCCCCTGTATAATCAAACATATCCAAAAAGGCATATCCTGCATCAACACCCATTATAGTGAAATTATTGATTGGATGCATGTGCGGCTTATCAGCAGGAAACTTTTTACCATAATAGGTTGGAACAAAATGCTCCCAGGCAGTACCGGGTTTATAACGTAAATCCATCATAAAATCAGCCACTATCCGGGCAAGTTCGATTGCTTTCTTAGCCTCTGCCGTGTTTGGTTTTAACCTGGCCTGAGTAATTGCACCAATCACCAGTGCGCTATAAATCTTTGCGGGGTATTTATAATTCGTATAACCCATATCAGGTTTCTTATTCTCCAGCCAATACTTTACATAATCTTCGTCCAGAAGATTCTCCAAAGCTTTCATTGCACTTTGCCCATAACTCATCGCAGGAGTATGATAGATGCCATTAAATGGAGCGGCACGATAAGTTTTACGCTGACCGGCTATTCCCAGGCTATCGCCACCTGCAGAAATCCCTATCACCTTTATTTCAACATCTCCAACCGGAACAGAAGCCCATACCGGACTCAGTGGAGCATAAGGTACATTATCTTCAAAACTATAGATTTTGCCATTCTTCTCTGAGGTGACTTTGTAACTGTATTTCACAGCATTTTTAACAGGTTTAAAATCGAAAGCCGGGGCGAAAATAAAACGCTTTGCGTGCTGATTCCAGAATGGAACCTTCCCGGGTATTCCCGGGCGGACTGAGATGGCGGATTCTTTCCATGCTATTTCCCCAAAGCTCTTACCCATTTGCCCATAAGCAGCTATACAACTCATACTAATGATGGAAGTTATCGTGAAGGTCTTTAAACAGCAAATGAATGCGATCCTATCTTTATTAATCATCTCATGAGTAGTAAGGTAAAACTGTCTTTATAAAAAGAATGAACTATAAGCAATAGTAGATATTAGTTTTTTTATAAACAAAAAGGTAAATCGCAAAATTAATTGCAACCTTTCATTAACTCATAGAAAGGAAATATGCTGCAACAATATTACCAACATTTACTACAATGCTTTTATTGTCACTAACGCATTTCACATACCTTGCACCATTATAATTACCAGATTATTGAACAAATGAGAGCCATTACTTTTCTTTCTATTTTTCTCTTCCTTACCACTGCACAAGCACAGGTGAATAACAAATTGGCTAAATCACCACCAATGGGCTGGAACAGTTGGAATTACTTCGGCAAAGAAAATATTAACGAAACTCTGATCAAAGAGGTTATTGATGCCATGGCTGAAAAGAATCTTCACAAATCAGGGTATGAATATATTGTGGTTGACGGTGGTTGGAGGGATACTAAACTGGGGCCGGACGGACAACTTCTTCCCAATCCGACAAAGTTCCCGGGTGGCATGAAAGCGCTTGCCGATTATGCGCATGCCAAAGGA
>DASWTL010000267.1:0-24729 GCA_036402155.1 Sphingobacteriaceae bacterium
AGGCAGATCATTATCAGGCCTTACACCAAATGATCCTGTACAAAAACATAAACCATTGCTTAATGATGGCACTGCGTTAAAGAGTTTTTCAACATCAGATGCTGTACTTACCACTCTTGGCAATCCTAAAATACTGTAAGGCGGATCATCCGGATGGATTACCATTTTAACACCATTTTCTTCTGCAACGGGCACTATCTGCTCCAGAAAATAGATCAGGTGATTACGGAGTTTCTCCGCATCGATACCTTCATAAGCATCTAATGCAGCCTGAAACTGTTCCAGGGTAAAACTCTCTTCGCTACCCGGAAGACCTGCAATAATATTACGCTGCAATAGATTTCGTGCTTCAGCATCCATTGCTTCAAAGCGATCTTTTGCCCGTTTCAACTCTTCAGCAGTATAATCCTGCTCCGCATTTTTTCTTTTTAACAGGAGAACGTCAAAGGCTATAAATGCAGCCTTCTCGAAACGTAAAGCTTTCGATCCGTCTTCTACCTCATAGCTCAGATCGGTACGTGTCCAATCTAAAACCGGCATAAAGTTGTAAGTGATAATTTTAATACCACACTGAGCCAGGTTACGGATAGATTGCTTGTAATTTTCTATGTACTCTTTGAAATTTCCGGTTTGCGTTTTAATTGCTTCATGCACCGGAACACTTTCTACAACACTCCAGATCATTCCCGCAGCTTCAACTTCAGCCTGACGTTTTATGATCTCTTCTACGCTCCACACTACACCGTTTGGAATATGGTGCAAAGCGGTAACTATTCCGCTGCAGCCTGCCTGCCGGATATCTGATAAACTTACCGGATCATTGGGTCCGTACCAGCGCATGGTTTGCTGCATACGGTAACTATTTTCATTACTCATTATTCTTTATTATACTCCTCCAAAAATTGAAAATCCACCATCAACGCAGATCATAGCTCCTGTTACAAACTGTGAAGCATCACTTAACAGCCAAACCAGGGTTCCGTTCAGCTCATCCGGGTTCCCGAAGCGTTTAAACGGTGTTTGATTAATTACCAGTTCACCTCGTTCAGTATAACCACCATCTGGCTTTGTTAACAGATTTCTGTTTTGCTCTGTAAGGAAAAATCCGGGAGCCAATGCATTCATTCTCAAACGATCGCCGTACCTGCGCGCCATCTCCACTGCAAACCATTGGTTATAGCAATCAACTGCCGCTTTTCCCATATTATACCCTAACACACGTGTAATAGCACGTTTGGAATTCATAGATGAAATATTTACAATACTGCCTTTCTCTGCAGTTTTAGCCATGGCCTCTCCAAATATCTGCGTAGGAAGTAAGGTACCCCATACGTTAAGATCCATTACAGATTTCATTCCATCCAGATTCATTTCGAAGATATCTTTATCGGGCATTAAAACACCTTCGGGCTTATTTCCGCCTGCACCATTCACCAAACCATCTATTTTGCCAAACTCCTTCAGCATTTTGTCCTTAGCAGCAACCAACTGTTCCCTATCCATCGCATCTGCAATCAGCGCCAATGCACGGCCACCATTCTTATTTATTGCATCTGCACGCTGGTTAGCAACTTCCTCATTTCTACCTAAAATACCAACAGCTCCACCTGCATTAACAATTCCTTTTATAAATGAATTGCCCAGAATACCTGTTCCTCCGGTAACTACTATAACTTTGTCCTTTAATGAAAATTCGTTATTCATACTATTATTATTAATGTATTGAACGGTTTATGTATTATAATAAGGTGTAAGTTTGTAATAATTGCGTCTACTACGAATAAAAAACACGTTTTTTTTTACGAAAACGTTACCGAACACTTACAACGGTATAATTTAGTTAATTTCAACGCGCTTAAAACAGTATGGATCAGGTAAACTTAAAGCGACTTGCAAAAGAATTAAATCTTTCGATTTCTACCATTTCCCGTGCCCTGCGCGACAGTTATGAAATTAGTGCCGAAACCAAAGCAAAAGTAATTGCCTTGGCCCGTAAACTTAATTATGAACCAAACCTTTACGCCAGCAGCTTAAGGCAACAGAAAAGTAAAACCATTGCAGTTGTTATTCCTGAAATTGCAAATAACTTTTTTGCCCTGGCCATAAATGGCATTGAAGCTATTGCACAGAAAAAGGGATACCATGTTTTAATTTATTTAACTCATGAGGATTTTCAAAAAGAAGTATCTATTTCAAGACACCTTTTCAATGGCCGGGTTGATGGTATTTTAATGTCAGTCTCAACTGATACACAAGATGTTAGCCATATTGAAGAGCTCATTCAAAGAAACATCCCGGTAGTATTCTTTGATCGGGCATGTGAAAGTATCAAAACAGCGAAAATTTCAACCGACGATTATAAAATAAGTTATGATGCTACTACACATTTAATTAAACAGGGGGCAAAAAAAATAGCGTACCTTTCTATATCTGAAAATTTATCTATAGGTAAAAGCAGAATGCTGGGGTATTCTGATGCGCTTATGGCAAATGGTTTTCGTAACGAGGATAACCTGGTTATTAATTGTAACAATAACAGCGAAGATAATTACAGTATTATTAGGGCACTATTAGCTTCTGATGATCGTCCTGATGCATTATTTGCCTCTGTTGAACGGTTAGCAATAACCAGTTACTATGTTTGCAACGAGTTGATGCTTGATATACCGGCAGATGTAAAGATTGTCAGCTTCTCCAATCTTGAAACTGCACCATTATTAGATCCATCATTAACATGTATAGTTCAACCTGCATTTAATATTGGAAAAGCAGCAGCTGAAGTATTATTCAAAGCCTTAGAAAAACCAGGAATTGATTTACTTTCCGAAAGCCTTGTAATCACTTCTGAAATAATTGAAGGTCGGTCGACAGCCAAACAAATTAAAAAAAAATTTGCGGGATATATATAAATGTTTGTATATTAGGTCTTTCGTGCTATTAAAAACAGCATAGAAATACTAACTACTAACTAACCAATTACAGCAAGCCTGGCCCTAAAAGCCAGGTTTTGTTTTTTATAATAGCTTCTAACATAATTAAGTTAAAAAATATCTCCTGTTAAACAACCCCGATTTGTACCGGTTAATTAGCAATGAGCGAACTTAAAATCGAAATTATTGGATTAGCTGCAGGAATACTTACTGCTTCATCAATGATACCTCAATTGGTAAAGACAATAAAAATGAAGGAAGCGAAAGATATTTCAGTACTGATGTTTATTGCCCTGATAGCAGGAACAGGTTTATGGTGTTATTACGGAATTATAAAGAGTGATCTTCCAATAATTGTAACCAATGGGTTTTCATGCGCGTTAAATAGCTTTATGTTGTTCCTGAAAATAAAATATACAGGGAAAAGGCGGGAGAAGAATGCCTAACAGAGCTATTTTCCGTATCTTTGCATAAGCAAGCCGTTCTATCGCTGTCTGCTTTGGCAGAGAGAGGAAAGTCCGGGCAACACAGAGCATTCTGCTTCCTAACGGGAAGGTAATTATCATTCTAGGATGATGATTAACGGAAAGTGCCACAGAAAATAAACTACCTGAGTAAGACATATGTTTTGCGAGGGAAAAGGTGAAAACGTGAGGTAAGAGCTCACGGCTTTGTATGGCGACATGCAAGGCGGTAAACCCCAGAAGTTGAAAGGCCAAATAGGTTCCGGATTAGAGCTGCTCGCTCTGTTAACGAAAGTTATGCTGGAATGGGTAGGTCGTTTGAGGTTAGTGGCAACACTGATCCTGGATAAATGATAGAAGTCCCGGTTTACCGGGAAACAGAACCCGGCTTACAGGCTTGCTATTTTTTTTAAAACAATTTATAAGTCCTTCACCTTTATGATGGGGTTTTCATATAATCAACAATCTGTATATTCGTTGAATTCCCTGATTCAATCTGAGCATAAACTATGGCTAAAATTTTAATTATTGACGACGAAAGAGCTATCCGTAACACATTAAGGGAAATCCTGGAGTATGAAGATTATCAGGTTGAAGATGTTGACAATGGTATTGATGGGTTAAACCTGATAAAAAAAGGCGGGCTTGACCTGGTACTTTGCGATATTAAAATGAATAAAATGGATGGTATGGAGGTATTAACCGAAGGGTTGAACATCCAGCCCGATCTCCCTTTTATCATGATATCCGGACACGGTAATATTGAAACTGCCGTTGAAGCAAGCAAAAAAGGTGCATTTGACTTTATTTCAAAACCACCTGACTTAAACCGCTTATTAATAACTGTAAGAAACGCTCTTGAGCGTGGTAATTTAGTTACAGAAACTAAGGTCCTAAAAAGAAAGGTAAGCAAGGTTCGTGAGATACTTGGGAATTCACAAGCTATATCACGCATTAAAGAAACTATTGAACGGGTTGCTCCTACTGATGCTCGTGTGTTAATTACCGGAGCCAATGGTAGCGGTAAAGAATTGGTTGCACGATGGCTTCATGAAAAATCACATCGTAACAGCGGACCCATTATTGAGGTAAATTGCGCAGCGATACCATCAGAACTTATTGAAAGCGAGCTATTTGGCCATGAAAAGGGATCTTTTACCTCAGCAGTAAAACAGCGTATAGGAAAATTTGAACAGGCAAATGGCGGAACTTTGTTTCTGGATGAAATAGGCGATATGAGCTTATCGGCGCAGGCCAAAGTGCTGAGAGCCCTGCAGGAAAACAAAATTACACGGGTTGGAGGCGAGAAAGAAATAGAAGTTGATGTGCGGGTTGTAGCTGCAACTAATAAGGATCTTTTAAAAGAAATCGAAGCCGGTAATTTCCGGATGGACTTGTATCACCGTTTAAGCGTTATTCTTATCCATGTACCTCATTTAACTGAGCGTAAAGATGATATACCCATCATTGCACAGGCTTTCTGCGATGAGATATGCGGCGAATACGGTATGCCGGTAAAGAAGATAACTGACGGCGCTATGGATGCTCTTAAAGCATTGCCATGGACCGGTAACATCAGGGAGCTTCGCAACATGGTTGAAAGGCTTATTATTTTAAGTGATAAATCCATCACTGAAAATGATGTTAAAATCTTTGCAAATCCTTCAGCACATGAACCCGGAACAAATGGCGGATCTCATGCAGCTCAGCAACCTGATTTCGATAGGTTTGCAAATTTTCAGGAATACAAAGACTATGCTGAACGCGAGTTTATCAAGTTTAAACTTGAAAAAAACAATTGGAACGTATCGAAAACTGCCGATGAGATTGACATTCAGAGAAGTCATCTATATTCTAAAATAGAAAAATACGGCTTAAAACGCACAGAACAGAGTTAAACCAGTCTGGTAGAACCGTTTTATTTATTTCCCTTTTAACTACTGTCCGGTTTTAGCCGGACAGTATATAACTGTGCACTAAGAGGTCCTTCCTTTTTCCGTCGGTAATTCAAATTCTTTTTACTAATACATGCCATTATAATCCATATAAACTTTTCATTTTATTTTATAAATGAATGAACGTTTATTTATCTTTGCTCTATAAATGAGAAAAAAAGACGAAAACAAAGAGTGTACTATAAGAGAGAAAGCTCTTACCATGTTTGTTAAAGAAGGATTTGACGGATTTAGCATGCAAAAACTGGCTAAGGCCGCAGGTATTTCTCCAGCAACGATCTATATCTATTTTAAGGATAAAGAGGATCTTATTCTTCAGTTATGCGCTGAACAAATAAAAAAAATGGCAGACATCATGTTGAAGGATTTTGATCCTTCCATGTCTTTTAGTGAAGGATTAAGGATACAATGGATGAACAGGGCAAGATACTGCATGGAACACCCTAATGAGATGCAATTCCTCGAACAGATCAGAAACTCGCCGTTTCATGATAAAACCATGGAAATGATCGGCGAAAAATTTAAAAGCACGATGAAAGAATTTGTAACAAAAGCCATCGATAGAAATGAACTTGTTAAAGTTCCAATAGAAGTCTTTTGGTCTGTAGCTTACGGTCCTTTGTATAACCTGGTTAAATTTCACATGAGCGGAAGAAGTATTGGCGGAAATGAGTTTTCGTTCACAGAAAAGATTATGAATGAAACGTTAAATCTGGTTATTAAAGCGTTGAAACCTTAAATATTATCCTATGTACTCAATATCCACACCCTATTTCGCGGCAACTGGAACCCGGCATATATTAGTTTTCAAAACTAATATCCGGTTAAAAAAAGATCTTGCTATCATAGAAAAAATCCTGAAGAAAGATTTGCTTATACTTCATTGGAGTTTAGACAGGGATGATATTGATAAGATACTTCGTATTGAATCAAAAAGTAAAAACTCATCACAAATTATTGCTGCTATTAACAAGGCCGGATACTTCTGCGAAGAACTCATTTAACGGATTATGAAAGGAAATACGATAGAATCCACTACAAACAAATTTACTTCCTATCAAACATTTGTAATTGCTATACTCGCACTCACCCAGTTTACTGTAGTGCTCGACTTTATGGTCATGTCTCCTCTTGGCGATGTACTTATGAAATCAATGAGTTTAACTACACGGGAATTTGGATTTGCAGTATCGGGGTATGCATTCAGTGCGGGCATCTCGGGATTACTTACTGCCGGTTTTGCCGACCGGTTTGACCGCAAAAAGCTGCTTTTATTTTTTTATATAGGTTTCATTGCAGGCACACTTTTTTGTGGATTGACAAATTCATATCCTATGCTTCTTACTGCCCGTATAATCACCGGACTTTTCGGTGGCGTAATAGGCTCAATATCAATGGCAATAGTTGCTGATCTATTCCCAATTGAAAAACGGGGACGTGTAATGGGCTTTCTACAGATGGGCTTTGGAGCAAGTCAGGTTTTGGGTATCCCTATCAGTTTGTACCTGGCCAATTTGTGGGGTTGGCAAATGCCCTTCTTAATGATCGTGGTTCTGGCTTCTATTATTTGGTTTACAATTGTACTCAGATTAAAACCAATTAATAAACATCTTTCAGTTAGAACCGACCGCAATGCAATAATGCATCTTTTCAGTACAGTGGCTAAACGTAATTACCGGATTGGTTTTTTAGCCACTGCGTTTCTTTCTCTTGGCGGTTTTATGATGATGCCCTGGGGCAGTGCATTTGCAATTAACAACCTTCATGTTACTGAGGATCAGCTTCCGGTTTTGTTTATGGTTTCGGGTATTAGTTCGCTCTTAATTATGCCTGTAATCGGTAAATTCAGTGACCGGATAGATAAGTTTAAGCTTTTTGCCATAGCATCTGTATGGATGATCGTAATGGTAGTGATCTATACAAACCTCACACCTGTTCCTTTCTGGTTTATTCTGATCATGAATATTCTTTTCATGGTAGGAATCATGAGCCGTATGGTGCCTTCGATGGCTTTGGCTTCAGCACTGCCTGATATGCAGGATCGTGGTGCATTTATGAGCATTAACTCATCTTTACAGCAAATTGCCGGTGGAATTGCAGCTGCGGTTGGAGGAATGATTGTTGTTCAAAAGAATAAATTTAGTCCGCTTGAACATTACGACACACTGGGTTATGTGATAGTATTACTAACTATCACCAGCATCTTCCTGATATATCGGGTAAGCGAAATAGTGAGGAAACAATATGCCAGTCAAAAGTCTGCTCCTGTTGTACACGAAGTATCCTGATCAGCATGTCTTGGAAATTGCCCATCCAGGATACATTCTGTGATGGGCAACAATGAATTTATTTCTTTTTAACGATATCCAGCAGAATTTCAGGCTCGTTAGTTGTAATAAAAGTAACCCCTTTATTAAGCATCCAGTTCATGGTTTCAACATCATTAACCGTCCATACATTGGATGTCATATTAAGTTGAGTGGCCTGTTCTATCCATTTATCATTTTTCTGCAACACATTGAAATGGTAATCAAATCCCCACATTTTATCAGCAGCTAATTCCTGTGGTGATTTATCTCCTTTAAGATACGCTACATGAACATAAGGATCCATTTTTATCAGCTCTTTGCATATATCATAATCAAAACTGATATAATCTGCCCAGGCCTGAGCTTTAAATTTCCTAACCATTTCCATAACTCTTCGTGCTGAAGCTAAAGCATGCGCTTTTGTAGCTGCAGGTTTTATTTCAAAGATCAGCCTTGTTTTGTTTTGTTTTATGCCAGCTTTTATATACTCTTCAAGTGTTGGAAGGTTTTCGCCATTTTCAAGCTTTATTTTACGTAACTGATCTGCTGTGCTTTTTTGTATCACAACATCTCCAATTTTTGGATCATGATTGATAAATAGTACTGAATCAGCCGACATGTGAATATCAAATTCGCTACCCTGGCATCCCAGTCTTATTGCATGTTTAAGAGCCGCAATTGAGTTCTCTGAAGCACCCGTATTTTTCCAGGCGCCCCGGTGAGCAATTACCTTATTTTTATGAAACTGATCATTAACAATTCTGAAAGGAGTAGAAATCTTCCTGCCCTCTTTTTCTGCATGAATTACCACATCGTACCATGGGCGGTTTGACTTAATAAAGCGGGGTTTAATAAACAATACATTATTATTTATAGTAAAGGCCTTTGCTTTCTTTCCTTCAATAGCTACATTAGTGAGTGTACCCGAGGCAGTGGAAATTCTACCTATTTCTTCCCTTCCTTCTGCAAAAGTATAATTGCTTAACAGGATATCGTCTTTCTGCGCAAACATTGTAGTACTGCTGCCAAGTAAGATTACTAATACCAAGATTGATTTAAATGTCCGGTTTGGATTAAAAATAAAATTCATGCTTTAAAATTAGGCTTTATGAATAATATTCCAAAGGGAAAAGCACCGTTATACGCAGAATTATATTTATTCAGATGCACTGCAAAGCGCTAAATACCGTTATACTTTTTTAAATAATTAATCAGATTACATTCTTATTGATGAATAAATGAACCGGACTGTTGAACTCAGGGCACATGTTGAAAAATAAGTTCCTTCTCCGCCCTGCCAAATATTTCAAAATCAATAAAAATCCTTCTATATTCGGGTACGTAAACGAAAATAAAAATATGATAAGAGAGATAAAAAATATCGGACTAATGGCCATTGCTTTCAGTTTAATTAACAGCAGTGTATCAGCAACCGTAGTTAATGATCCTGTTAAGAAGGCAGAAACTCCTAATAAAAAGCGCTGGATCAGCCTTTTTGATGGTAAAAGTTTAAATGGATGGCACCGGTTTAATAAGCCTGGCGAACCCGTAACTAACTGGAAAGTTGAAGATGGCGCATTAGTATGTCTTGGATCTAAAGGTATCAGCGGATCTGGCGATATTGTTTCAGACCAGACATTTGAAAATTTTGAATTAACCTGGGAATGGAAAGTAGATAAAGGAAGTAACAGCGGAGTATTTTATCATGTAGTAGAAAGTCCGAAATACAAAAGAGCGTCAGAACATGCTCCTGAATACCAGATCATTGATGACATTGGCTTTCCTGCCAAACTTGAAGAATGGCAAAAAACAGGCGCTGATTATGCCATGTATGTACCTAATGAGAAAAAGGAATTAAAACCTGTAGGGGAATGGAACACCAGCAAAATCGTGTTTAAAAAGGGTCGTGTAGAGCATTGGCTGAATGGAAAAAGAATAATAAAATTCCAGGCGTGGACTCCCGAGTGGACCAAGCTCAAGACAGAAGGAAAGTGGAAAGATTATCCTGCATATGGTTTAGAAAAAAAAGGATCAATCGGCCTGCAGGATCACGGTGATAAAACATACTTTAAAAATATAATGATCAGGGAATTATAAGAACCTTTATATAATGCAATTACTATCTGTAAAAACTATATTTCTGGCATCTTTAAGCTGTTTATTGATTTCAAATCAGACGGTTGGCCAGGTTAAAAATAAAACCATGGAAGGTCAGCAAATAAAGTTAATCACTTTAGCGCCCGGACATTTTCATTCGGCATTACTTCAAAAGTCCATGTATAGTCAGATCAGCCCTGTGGTTCATGTTTATGCTCCTGAAGGGCCTGAAGTAAAAGCGCATCTAAGTTTAATTGAAGGCTACAATAGCCGGCCAGATGATCCAACTTCCTGGAAAGAAGTGGTATATACAGGCCCTGATTATCTTGAAAAAATGTTTAAGGACAGGGCCGGAAATGTGGTGGTGATGGCAGGAAACAACCAGAGTAAAACAAAACAAATTAAACTGGCTGTTGAAAATGGGTATCATGTTTTGGCCGACAAACCAATGGCTATTAATTCAGAAGGGTTCAACACGCTCAAGGAAGCTTTTAAAACCGCTGAAAAAAACAATGTCCTGTTATATGATGTGATGACCGAGCGCTATGAGATCATTAACATTTTGCAACAAAAATTCTCTCAGCAGCCAGTAATCTTCGGAACTCTGGAAAAAGGTACACCTGAAAACCCGGCAATAATTAAGGAGAGCATGCATTATTTCTATAAGAATGTTTCTGGCAAGCCATTGGTTCGTCCGGTTTGGTTTTACGATGTAAATCAGGCGGGAGAAGGTCTGGTAGATATAACCACACATATGGTTGATCTTATCCAATGGGTTACCTTTCCCGGAGTAAAACTTGACTATACGAAGGATGTTCAAATGCTTTCGGCAAAAAGATGGACCACTTCAATCTCTCCGGAGCAATATACAAAATCAACAAAGGCAAATACATTTCCTGATTTCCTTAAAAAGGATGTAAAAGATGGAAATTTACATGTTTATTCAAACGGGGAAATGAATTATAAACTTAAAGGTATTCACTCCAGGGTTACCATTGCATGGGATTTTGAAGCCCCGTCTGGAGGCGGCGATACCAATTTTTCTATCATGAGGGGCAGTAAAGCTAACCTGGTGATCAGGATGGGCAAAGAACAAAATTTTAAACCGGTTTTATATATTGAGCCCGTATCAACAGCACCAGGATATGAACAACAGGTTTTAAATTCTTTGAAAAACGTTCAGAAAGCATATCCGGGCGTTGAATTGAAAAAATTGGATAAGGGCTGGGAAGTTGTGGTACCGGACAAGTATAAAATTTCTCACGAATCTCATTTTGCCGAGGTTACAAAGAAATATTTGCAGTATCTGAATGCCGGCAAACTACCTGAATGGGAGGTGCCCAATATGCTTACTAAATATTACACTACAACTCAGGCTTTAGAAAAAGCTAAAAATCAACAGCCAACAAAATAGATGTGATACTGTCTGATTTGTTTATAAAAAGTTCCCTGTACTTCGAGAGCCGGGTAACCCATTTAAAATTGACCATGAAAAGAATAACTATTGTTAAATTACTCCTGTTAACCCTTATAAGCCTTTCTGTATCTTACTTTAGTTCAGCTAGTGCACAACATAAAAACACCGGATGGAAAGCCGGTACCGCACGAATGAACATTACTCCCGAACAGCCTATGTGGTTGGCCGGTTATGGTGGACGTGACCATGAGTCGGAAGGGACGTTGGTTGACATATGGGCTAAAGCGCTGGCATTAGAAGATGCCAATGGAAAAAAGGCTATACTTATAACTACTGATTTACTGGGTATGCCACAGGAAATATCCAATCGCATCCGCGCTCAATTGCATACCAGGTTTGGTCTTTCAAAAGCGCAAATTATTCTGAACAGTTCGCACACGCATAGTGCCCCTGTTCTGGGAGATGCTTTGCCTGATATATACCCCATGAATGCAGCACAGTGGGAAAAGGTTAACAAATACTCAAAAAAACTTGAGGAACAAATTGTTGCACTGGCAGCAAAAGCATTGAAAGATCTTGAACCGGCCAAAGTATTCACTCAGAATGGTGTTACGCGCTTCCAGGTTAATCGCAGAAATAACAAAGAAGCCACATTAACACAGCAAACTGAATTAAAGGGACCAAATGAGTACTCGGTTCCGGTGATAAAAGTGGTGAATTCAAAAGGAAAACTTAAGGCCATTGCTTTTGGATATGCATGTCATCCAACCGTATTAAGCCTGTATAAATGGTCAGGCGATTATCCGGGTTATGCACAGATTGAACTTGAAAAAGCTCATCCTGGGGTAACTGCTCTGTTTTTTCAGGGTGCCGGCGCTGATCAAAACCCATTACCCCGCCGAACCATAGCCCTGGCCAAGCAATATGGTCATGAACTATTCGCTGCAGTTGAGCGGGTTATGGAAGAGGATGACATGAAAGAAGTATCTCCCACCCTGACCACCGCATACAAAGAGATTGATCTTAAACTAGCTCCTGTTCAGCCAAAAGAAGAGCTGGAAAAAATGGCCAAAAATTCACCAGGATATGAAAAAAGATGGGCTGAACGGGTACTTGGAAAAGTAAACCGTGGCGAATCATTCCCTACCTCATACCCATACCCATTACAGGTTTGGCAATTAGGTGAACAGCCCATTATGACACTTGGAGGTGAGCTTGTAATTCAATATGCAATTGATCTTAAACGAATTTTCGGACAGAATTTATTTGTTATGGGCTACAGCAATGATGTAATGACCTATATCCCTTCTGAGTTAATATTAAAAGAAGGAGGATATGAAGGGGCTTTAGCTCATATGGTTTATGGACTTCCCAGCAAATGGGCCCCCGGTGTTGAAAAAACTATCTTAGATGAAATGACAAAACTGGCAGAAGAAGCGGGTTTAAAGAAAGTTTCTAAATAAACATAAAGGAAAAGTCAGCTGAATTACATAGATCATGTGAAATTCAGCTGACTTTTTTTTGAAAATGCAATAATTTCTCCTGTTCAACCGGTTACGGCAACCTATTTGGTAACCCGGACCTCTAATCCGGAAATACAGTGTGTTAATACACTCTATTCGTCATTCTAATAAATAAGCTTCCAGCTCTGAATAAATAACCAAGTACAATAGTGTGTTTTTCACACAACATCCTCCTAAAACGCCGGAAACATATTTATTACGGTATTCTTAACTGATTTATATCAGTCAGGCTTTCAGGCACTTGAACCTTCCTTTGGCATGTTATCTGCTACATATAAATACATCTAAATATGTTGTTATGAAACCTGAATTAAAAGTGGCTTTATTGAATCTGAGAGGTTCATTTAAAGTATTGGCTGTACTCTTATTAGGAATTGTAGTACTTACAGTTTCCTGTAAAAAGGACAGAGTTGAAGACGTCCAGGTAGATGCTTCAGCGCTCAATGTAATGAATGCTTCTCCAGGTATGCTGGCCATTAGTTTTTTCCTGGATAATCAGTTTGTGAACGGGCCAGCATTATTATTTCAACAACAAAGCGGATATATTGTAACTTACACTGGTAATAGAAAGTTTGACGTGACGGTTGGAGGCACAACTCAGGTTCTGACAACCAATACCTTAAGCCTGCAAAAAGACCTGTATTACACAGCTTTCTTTGCCGGAACAAATGCGTCTCCGATAATTGTTTTTACCCAGGATGATCTTTCTGATCCTCCAGCCGGCAAAGCAAAGATTCGTTTTATAAATCTTAGTCCGGATGCAACAGCATTAGACCTTGTTATTAAGGGCGGCGCAAAACTTTTTTCAGGTTTAAGTTTCAAAACAGTTTCTGATTTTATAGCCATAGACCCTGCAGTATATAGTTTCGAATTAAGATCCGGCGAAACTGTAAATAAAGAAATGACCAGCGTGCAATTAACAGCAGGAAAAGTGTACACTTTATGGGCGAAAGGCTTGTTAACAGGTACCGGCGAAACTGCTTTTAACGGGCAATTAACAACTAATAGATAAAGGCCGAAATTTTTAATCAATTTTTTAGACTCACTTCTTGCGCTGACTGCGCATCCTTTTTGAGATAAACAGTTGTTGTCGGGTATGCAAAACCAATTCCAAGTTGGGAAAACTTCTCATATATCCGGAGATTTATGGCCTGTTGGGCATCCATGTAATTATTGTACTCTGAACTTAAAACGTTATATACGATCTCAAAATCCAGGCTTGAATCTCCAAAAGAATGAAAATGTGCACGGTCAAACTGAACCAATGATTCTTCTTCAACAGCCGCCTTTAAAATAGAAGGAATCTGTTTAAGATTTTCAGGCGAAGTCTCATAAATCACTCCCAAACGAAAAACAATCCTTCGCCTTTCCATTCTTTTGTAATTGTGAATACGTGAATTAGTAAGATCGCTATTGGAAAAAATGAGCTGCTCACCACTAAGACTTATTAGCCGGGTTGTTTTAATACCTATATACTCTACGGTACCCATTTTATCGTCTATGATTATAAAATCATTTACCTCAAAAGGGCGGTCCATAAATATTACAAAATAATTAAATAAGTCGCCCAGAATATTCTGTGCAGCAAGAGCAACAGCAATTCCTCCAATTCCAAGGCCTGTTACTAAAGCTGTAACATCGTAACCCATATTATCAAATAGGAATAGAATACCTATAACCCAAATAACTACATTGATAATAAGCATCAAACCTGAAAGCTGCTTTATTTTTTCTTCACCTCTCTCCTGCCTGCGTACGTAAGATTTCAATAAAATCAAAATAACGGCAGAAAGTAAACGGATAACAAGAAAAGTTATAACTACCGTTGTAGCAACTGTTAATATAGTAGCACCTCTGGGAGAAAGTGTTAAGTAACTGAGTCCAATATAAATTAATGTAAAATAAAGCGCAGGAATACCAAAACGATCAACCGCCTCCACAACAAAATCGTCAAAATTATTGGTTGTACGGCCAGACCATTGTTTAATCTTAATAAAAAATTTCTTTTTAAAAAGCGTAAGTAAAGATGTGCCGATTAAAACAATGCTTAACGCTATCAAATAATCGTTGACTGTATTCCGAAAATATACTTTATCCAATAGGTCAATCATATTAAGGAAGTAAGAAGTAAAAGAATGGATTGGACATGCAAAGGAACGGTTTTTTACGGTCTTACAGAACTTTTTATAATAATGAACCAGATTACATGTCTGTATACGGTCAATCAATTTATTAGTGTAAGCAACCCGCCGGTATCTAATATACGTACTGAAAATACGGTAACACAACACTTTTTATTAGTAAATTGTTATTCAACGGTAATACGTAATACTCTGTATCAATGGGATTTAGGGTGCTCCCTTTTTTATGCTGCTTAACCTTCGCTTCCATGCAAAGCAATAGTCAGATTGTGACTGAATGCCCACAAAACATAGGCTTTGAACGGGGCTCACTAACAAACTGGCAATGTTTTACCGGAGAGATTTCCGGAACAGGCAGAAACTTTCCAACTGCGCAGCGGCCTGCTGTTATTTCAGTAACCTCATCCGCACCTGTTAATGGTATACATACATTGATCCCTCAAGGGACTAACTTAGATCCGTATGGCAACTTTAGCCTTAATGCTCCAAACGGAAGTAATTATATTATACAATTAGGAAACAGCAATAATGGCCGTGAAGCTGAACGTATCAGTTATACGATCAATGTACCATCAACCGTAAATGAATACTCTATAGTGTTTAATTATGCGGTGGTTTTAGAAAACCCCGACCATCAGGAAGACGAACAACCCAAATTCACAGCCAGGGTTATTGATGTGGCTACTAATACCTTTACAGAATGCGGATCTTTTGAATTCACTGCGCCGGGAGCTGGTGGTGGAATACCCGGATTCGAAAAATCACCGGTAAATGATTCCGTTTTATATAAGCCCTGGGCTCCGGTCATGGTAAATTTATCAAATTATAAAGGACGCACTATCAAATTAGAATTTACTACAAATGATTGCAGCCGGGGGAGACATTTCGGCTATGCATATCTTGATTTTAATGAAAATTGCTCAATACCCATAATTGGCAATATAGTTTGTCCGGAAGCTGATCAGGTAACTCTTAAAGTTATACCTGGCCTGGCCGAGTATAAGTGGTTTAATGCAGATACATATAATATGCTTGGCACCGGATCAGAAATAACTATTTCTCCGGCTCCCCCACCAGGAACCAGAATTGGTGTAGAGTTAACACCATATCAAGGGTTGGGCTGCAGGCAAACTTTATACACTACAATCACAAGCATGTATATGAATATCAACGATCCTCCTGAAAGCTGTATTTCTGTAAACCTGACATCTACTGCTGTAACCGTTGGAAACAGTTCAGATCTGACTTATACCTATTGGAAAGATCAAAATGCCAGTATTCCGCTTTCAGCGCCAAATCGGGTTACCAGTCAGGGAACGTATTATATTAAAGGCACCAGTTCCTCGGGCTGCTCTATGGTATTACCTGTTCAGGTTCTGATAACTACTTTGCAGCCGATCACTACCATACAGCCTGATTCTGTTTCATATCCTGCAACTGTTGACCTAACAAAAGCATTCACACAAGAACCTGGATTAACATATTCTTACTGGTCAAACCAGTCAGCTACCAATCCTATTAAGAAACCTCAGGCTATACGTTTTCCGGGAACCTATTATATTAAAGGAAGTAACAGTGAGGGTTGTTTCACCATTTCAGCGGTTACTGTGAAAATTATTATGCCATATTTCTTTATCCCCAATACCTTTACTCCAAACGGCGATGGAATAAATGATGTATTTACGATTTTAACCGGTTCTGCATTTTCTATTAAAGCATTTAAAATATTTAACCGATGGGGCGAAATTGTTTACCAGACATCAGACATTACAAAATATTGGGATGGACTTAAAGAAAACGCAAATGTTCCAGTAGGGGTATATTATTGGGTTATGGAAGGAAATGAAAGCTTAAAACCATTTAAAAAATCAGGATTTGTGACGGTTTTAAGATAGATGGCAGTTTCACTTAAAATAATCCAGGATGTTTCCATCCTGGATTTGTACTGATTAGCTAAAAATCGAAAAAGTCATTAAGGAATGATTTCTTCTTTTTATGAGGATTTCTTTTATAATAATCGTCATCATACTCACTGTAACCATACTTCTTAGAATCAGAATCATAGTTTTCTTTTTTCGAATAATGTTCTGCAGACCGTTCAATAATTTTCTCGAGTTCACCACGGTCTAACCATATGCCGCGGCAATCCGGACAGTAATCAATTTCAATGCCTTTCTTATCGGCAATTAACAAGGTTGTTTGGCAATTTGGACACTTCATAATATAATAAATAAATCGTTAAATCCAGGCAGCGTGCTATTGAAACTACTTAAGAACTTTACCCATCCTAGTTAACAGAGCTACACTCTTACTGTTTCAAAATTAAAAGGCTTCTAAACAATAATCTTAATTTTTTACAACTTTGCCTGCGGCTCGTACATTCTGTCCGTTCCTTTTCTGCAAGTCATCACCCAGATCTGTCCGCGCCTCTTCAGCCAGTTTTTCCAGGTCTGCTACAATTCCGGGGAATTGCTCTTTAACATCATAGCGTTCACCAGGATCACGGGCAAGGTTATATAAGGCAGGTAAAACCTGCCTGTTTTCATCAAGATTACCGGGTAGTCCTCCTGTACCAGGCAAAAATCCCTCGTAAGAACGTGATGGATGTGCAAAAACAAGCTTCCAGTCATCCTTTCGCACTGCTTCAAGACTATTTTGCCTGTAATAGTATAAAAATTCCTTCCGTGGTGATGATGTATCATCACCTTTTAACAGAGCGGTAAATTCTACACCATCAATTTTCCTTTCCGGCATATCGGCTCCGCAAAGCCTGATAACTGTAGGTAAAATATCGATAGTTGACAATAATTTGTTGCTTATGCGCGAAGCCGGTACCACTCCAGGCCAACGGATTATACAGGGCACACGTTGTCCGCCCTCAAATGAAGTACCTTTACCTTCACGGAAACCACCTGATGAACCTGCGTGATCTCCATAGTTTAACCACGGGCCATTATCACTTGTAACTATAACGATAGTGTTTTTATCTATATCCTGTGCTTTAAGTTCTTTTAAAATTTCTCCTACAGACCAATCCACTTCCATCATAATGTCTCCATATAACCCTCTTCTGCTTTTGCCTTTAAACTTTGATGAAACAGCTAAAGGCACATGAGGTAACGGATGTGCAACATACATAAAGAAGGGTTTCTTTTTATTTCTTCGAATAAATGCGGTAGCACGTTCCGTAATAGCAGTTGTTATATTACTGGCATCATCAATATTATTAATTGCTTTTAATTGTTTATTACCCTCCATAAAATACAAGGTCGGGTAATTAGCTTTGGCCTGATTGGGGTGATGAGGCCACATATCATGAGAATAAGGTATCCCAAAGAATTCATCGAAGCCATGTTGCAATGGAAGAAACTCTTGCCGGTGCCCAAGATGCCATTTGCCGAAAATGCCTGTTGAGTAGTTCTTTGTTCTTAATAATTCTGCAATAGTTTCCTCTTCAGCATTTAATCCCTTTAAGGAAGTCGGCCCCAGTGCGCCGCTTATACCTATCCTGTTCGGATAGCACCCGGTTAATAATGCGGCTCGTGACGCACTGCAAACAGCCTGGGCAGCTAAAAAATTAGTGAATCGTGTTCCTTCAGCAGCCATTCGGTCAATATTTGGAGTTTGATACCCCAAAGCCCCGGTAACTGAAAGATCTCCATATCCCATGTCATCTAAAAATATCAATACCACATTGGGTTGTTTAGGTTTAGCATTAATTAATGTGGTGCCTAATGAAAGAAACAAACATACAGGCATACTTACAATAAAGAGAAACCGAATTTTGGTCATAAGAAACGTATTAATTCACTATTGCATGAAGTTCATTAGTAAAAATGATAAAATTTCTGATGGAAGCGCCATTGTCAGGCAAAAAACTCACTTATTCCTGATATAAATATGCTTAATACCTTTATTTGCAGTATCACGCTCGTCAATTTCAATAGAAGAAATTGACCGTATTAATGGTGTAAGTTTCAGAAATCCGAAATTCCTCGGATCGAAATCAGGTTGCTTTTTCATAATTAAGCTCCCAACATCTGCCAGGTAAGCCCAGCCGCTTTCATCGGCTAAATCATTTATAGAGCTTGAAATCAGCTTAATGATATTATGATCAAGCTTGGGCTCCCGGGTTTTTTCTATTTTACGGGCAGGTTTTTTATTAACCCGTTCGTCTGTTGTAATTTCTTCCGGCTCTTTTACTTTCTGACTACCCAGAATTTCTATATAAATAAACCGGTCACATGCCACTATAAACGGATTCAGCGTTTTTTTCTCCCCTATCCCTATTACGGTCATACCTGCTTCCCGTAATCTTGTAGCTAAACGTGTAAAATCGCTGTCGCTGGAAATGATGCAAAACCCATCTACTTTACCTGAATACAGAATATCCATAGCATCAATAATCATTGCTGAATCGGTAGCATTCTTTCCGCTCGAATAACTGTATTGTTGAATGGGTGTTATAGCGGTTTCCAACAAAACCTTCTTCCATCCGGAAACAGTTGGCTTTGTCCAGTCTGCGTAGATTCTTTTTGTAGTTGGGTTACCGTATTTCGCTATTTCTTCCATTATACCTTTAATATTGGCATAGGGAACGTTATCCGCATCAATTAATACGGCTAGCCTCAAATCTTTTGACTTTTGCATATCCTGGTGGTATTTTACTAAGTTACTTTTTTTATGTTAAACCAATATATAGCGCATTGGCATTGCATTCAGAGAATGATGAATACAAAACTCCGGTGAAAGTTCCTGAAAAAAATTCACCGGAAAAAAGACTGCGCTTACCGAAAAGTCTTTTCCATTAGCCTAATTCATATAGGCTTGCCTTTACTCAAGTTCTACTTTTGGGTCAACAAACAGACATAAAACAACAAACTAAAAAACTCGACTCATGAAAACTTTAAAAATTCAAATCGCCACTGCATTATTAATTGTGTTCTCAACTACTGCTTTTGCATCAGACATTGAGAAAAATGAAAGAATTAAAGTAAACCACACATTACAAAAGTATATTGATGCTTTAAGCTATGGTAAAATTAACGGTATCGCTGACGTATTTGACAGCCAGGCTAAATTCACTATCACCGGAGGTAAGAAAACCATCAACTACAATAAGGCTCAAATGCTTAATTCATTACACGTCATGAAAAACATCGAACAAAACTGCACTACCAGTTTCAGCTTTATTGAACTGAATGCAGCTCAGGTAATAGTGAAAGTTACCATGAAGTATGAAGGCTTTTCAAGGGTTAACTTTCTGAATATGGCCAATACTGCTGATGGTTGGAAAATCACAAATGTATCAAGTTCCTTTATTTAAATAACCTTAACTTCTTGTTAAATTGATTGGAGGCCCGTATATGGGCCTTTATTTGTTTATGTAATGATTGATATATTTCCAGTTTAGCTGACGAAAAAAATTCAATATCTGCAAACAAAGTTTTAAAATATTGATTTAATTATTTGCAAATCATATAAAATTCAATCCCTTTTATGGAAAAAACATCTTTACCTAAACAAAAAAACCTATCCAATATTTATATTCCGGAACAGTTAAATCTGATCGATTTAGACCCACTTTCTGTAGATATTTCCAGTCTTCAGCAAGAAAAATCACCCCTTACACGTATTCTTGAACCTGCCCTGTCGCCGAAAAAAGAAATAGGGGCGCTTGATCAGCCTTTATATAATCAAAATATCCTGAGGTTACTTGATGATTTGCAATGCCCTGTACTTTTGCTGCCCCGCATTAAAAACGAAAACTCCATACAACGCATTGGTTTCTTGACAGACCTCCTATTTACAGGAAGAGCTACTATTGCGATACTTGTGAAAATTGCAAAATCCATACAGGCAAATATTACTCTTTTTAATATCCCGGAACCCGCCATGCCGGAAATGGATCCCGGTTATGCGAAGAGATACTTTAATGATCAGGGATTATCCGTGGTAAATGAGCTTCCGATAAAACTTGTAAATATTAAAAAGTCAACCAGTACCGAAACCATGGAGGCTATGTTCGACCAGCACCAAATTACCATGGCAGCAGCTGCTCAGAAAAGAAAGGATCTTCTTTACAGGCTGGTTTCCTGATTAGAATATGTCCGTGTCATACAGATAAATCCCGCTCCTGAGCTGGTTTAATTTCACAGGTACCAAAGCTTTCTTTAACATATCAGTATCTTTGCAGAATAACGATTATTTCAGCTCTGTTTCATGATACAAATTGGCACTTACAACTATCTCAAAATAAAAAATACTTCTGCAGAAGGTGTTATACTAACTGATGGAGAACAGGAAGTGTTATTGCCTGAAAGGGAAGCGCCTAAAGAGATAAATCCAGGTGATGAGCTATTCGTTTTCGTTTATCACCATAAAGACGGCCGCATTGTTGCTACTACCAAACGTCCTTATGCATGCGCAGGCGACTTTGCATATTTAAAAGTGGTTGATAAAAACGAAAGCGGAACTTTTATGGATCTGGGGATCGATAAAGACCTGTTTATTCCCTCCAATAAACAGAAATATAACCTTGAAGTAGGTGGTAAATATGTGGTTTACTTGTATGTTGATGAACATAATGGTAAACTTACAGCAACTACCTGGCTGGAAGATGAAATTGATACTGACCTGAGTGATCTGGAAGAAGGCGATGAAGTTAATATGTTGATCTATGATGAAAGCGATCTTGGTTATAGCGCAATCATCAATAACAAACATGAAGGTCTGCTGTACAGAGATGAAGTTTATGAAGATCTGGAAATCGGAGAATTACGGATCGGATATATTAAAAAGATCAGAAAAGAAAATAATAAAATTGATCTGAGCCTCCGCCAGATCGGTTTTGACTTTATTCTCGATTCCAAACATCAATTGCTTGAGCTGATTAAAGAAAATGGTGGTGTTTTAAATTTAGGTGATAAAAGTTCACCGGATGAGATACGCAAACAACTAAAAATGAGTAAAAAAGCTTTTAAACAAGTAATAGGTGGATTATACAAGCAAAGATTGATAACTATTTCTGATTATGAAACCCGCCTTGTACCTCAGGTAATAGATGAAGAGGCAGATTAAATAAACCTGCAACAGTGTTCCTGTCTTAAAAATAAATACTTCTGATTTGCCTTAAGCAGTGGCTACCAGTTTGCTCATACTTCGGTAAATATATGAGTTGTAAATATGTCTTCTGGCATATCTTCCGGGAGAATCCGCATTGATAAGCTTGATATATACGGCTTTAGGTACATCAAAGTATTCATAAGCGCTGCCATCAGAGAACGTAACTTTCAATACCTGCGACTGATATTCAAAATCTGAAATGCTTGATGTAGTTGTTGTTAGCTTATATTCAGCCAGCGACTGATTACGGGTTTCAGGCGCTATACTCACTAAAAAGTGATATGCTTCAATAATATCTTTACTTTTAGCTTCAGCATCCAACCTGCTTTCATGATCCTCCTGAAATTTATCAGGATGCCAGTTTTTCATTAAACTACGATAAACAGTTTTTAATTCGTGTAATTCTGTAGTTTCCTTAACGCCTAATAACTTCCGGTAATCGACAATTTTCCTCATAATATGTTGTGTTATTGTCGTTGAAAGTAAAGCTACATGCAATTTTCTTCAAGAAAATAATTTTGCAAAGGTACGCAATTTTATTCTTCCCTATTTTTATTTTTAAGGAGCCCTATTGACGAAGAATCGCATATTATTCAAATTTTTCAAATCTCCAAAATTTAACTTTGAAACTTTTCGATGTAATCTTTTCAAGATATCCTTAAAAATTATAATATTTTTAGACCTGTAATTAAGAAATACCGCCTGTAAAAAAAGATATGGAAAAAATCATCAATTCAATTAATGACATTGTTTGGAGTAATGCGCTGATACTCTTATGCATGGGGGCAGGTATATATTTTTCGTTTGTCACCCGCTTTTTGCAGATCAGATATATCAGAGAAATGATCAGATTGCTTTTCAAAGGTGAATCTTCAGATAAAGGAGTCAGTTCTTTCCAGGCCTTTTCTATTGCTATTGCAGGTCGTGTTGGAACCGGTAATATTGCCGGAGTAGCTACTGCAATTGCTATGGGCGGCCCCGGAGCTGTATTCTGGATGTGGGCTATTGCGTTTTTGGGTAGCGCTTCCGCTTTTATTGAAGCTACATTAGGGCAGATCTATAAAGAAGTAAAAGATGGTCAATACCGCGGCGGACCGGCATATTATATTGAAAAAGGTTTAGGGATAAAGTGGTATGCTGTTGTTTTTGCAGTAGCAACAATAATTAGTACTGCCTTTCTTTTGCCTGGCGTGCAAAGTAATAATATCGCATCCAGTGTTCAGAATGCGTTTGAAATACCTACAGCTGTTACAGGCGGGGTAATTACAGTATTACTTGGACTAATTATTTTTGGGGGTGTTAAACGGATAGGTAAAGTTGCTGAAATAGCTGTTCCCTTTATGGCGGCCTTTTATATACTGATGTCTTTAATCATTATCGTTTTGAACATTGATCAGGTACCTTCAGTTTTCAGTTTAATTATACGTTCGGCTTTTAACTTTGAGCCTGCATTTGCCGGAGTCTTCGGAATGGCGATTGCCTGGGGAGTTAAACGGGGAATTTATTCTAATGAAGCGGGACAAGGAACTGCGCCGCATGCGGCAGCAGCAGCTGAAATCAGCCACCCTGTAAAGCAAGGTTTGGTACAGGCGTTCTCCGTTTATGTAGATACATTATTTGTATGTACCGCTACCGCATTCATGATCCTTTTTACAGGTAAATATAATGTAATCAATCCTGCAGGGGGATTTTTGGTAGAAAATATCCCGGGAGTGGCGGTTGGCCCGCAATACACTCAATTTGCTGTTAGTACTCACTTTCCTGCCCTTGGACCTGGTTTTGTAGCCATCTCCTTATTATTTTTTGCTTTCACAACGATTATGGCCTATTATTATATAGCAGAAACAAATCTGAGTTACCTGGAAAAAAAGGATGGAAATAAATGGACATTATGGGCGCTTCGTCTCTTATTATTAATTTCTGTATTTTATGGATCCGTTAAAACTGCTGAAGCTGCATGGGTGCTTGGAGACATAGGCGTAGGAATTATGGCATGGCTCAATGTTGTAGCAATTTTTTTATTAAGAAAACCTGCTTTATTAGCTTTTAAGGATTATAAAGAACAAAGAAAGGCTGGCATTGATCCGGTATTTGATGCCAGCAAACTTGGCATTAAAAACACCACAGAATGGACCAGGAATAGTCATATCCAGGATTAAATACTATCCGGTTAGGTATTTATTAAACTTGTGTAAACCATAATACCGTACCAATCAACAATACCCGTCCTGCTGTTCGCTTCAAGTCCTCGTATTCCCATTGCGCAGTCGGCAACACTCCGGGCTTTCCGCTGCCATCAGGTTTAAGATGCAGTACGCGTGCTTTTCTTAAGGTTTTTACCTCATGTTCACAAAATAATTTTACCCTAGGTTTACGGGGTATAACACAAATACCACATAACGCTGCTGAAACCGTAAGCAAGTTGTACCTTTGTCTTTCCTAAAAAGAAAATGATGGTGTGGTCAGATAAACTTAAGCTGAATAAACAAATAGTAAAATCGTTAACTGAAGCCGGTTTACAAATTCCAAAAGAAATCCAGCTAAAAACTCTGACAAGAATAAGCGGCGGACAGGATTTGATTGCCATAGCGCCTGAAGGAAGCGGGAAAACAACGACCTGTATATTAAGCGCGCTGAATAAATTCAGGCAGGGTTTTGATGATGCTCCGCGGGTTCTGATATTGGTTCCGGGAAAGGATCAGGTGGTAAGTATGATGGAACAGTTTTCTATACTTAACAAAAACACAACCATTAAGATTGTAGGCTTA
>DASWTL010000268.1:0-6594 GCA_036402155.1 Sphingobacteriaceae bacterium
AAATATGATGACAGGTACCCCCCGGCAATGCTTCCAACTGTTGTAGCTGCATACACAATTACAAGATGAAGACTTGGTTTCTTTAAGTCCAGGTTGAATGTTGTTGAAAAGTAAGATGGAAGCCAAAAAAGGAAGAACCACCAAACCGGATCAGTTAGCAATTTACCCACAATAAAAACCCAGGTTTGCTTTAGTCCCAGCAAGCTGCTCCATTTAATAGGATTGCCACTTTGTACAGTCTCAGGTTCATTATCGCTATGAATGTATTCAAATTCCTCTTTACTGATTTTTTTATGCCGTGAAGGAATTTCATAAAACAGCCACCAAAACACCAGCCAGATAAATCCCAATGCCCCGGTGATAAGAAATGCCTCCTGCCAGCCGTAAACGCCCAATATCCAGGGAACCATAACCGGAGCAACTACCGCGCCTATACTCGTACCTGAATTAAAGATACCTGTTGCCAGCGCCCGCTCCTTCTTGGGGAACCATTCTGCAACTGCTTTAACTGCTGCAGGAAAGTTACCCGCCTCTCCAAGTCCCAGTAAGCCCCTGACAACTCCAAAACCCAATGTGCTTTTAACAGCCGCATGCAGCATGGCGGCCACACTCCATACAATGATCGAAATGGAATATCCCAGCTTGCTGCCGATCTTATCGATTACACTACCAAAGATGATATAACCGAGAGCATAACAGGCCGCGAAAGCCATTACAATATTTGCATAATCAGATTCGGTCCAATTAAATTCCAATTCTAAAGTTGGCTTAAGTAAACCAATTACCTGCCGATCTATGTAGTTAATAGTGGTAGCGAAGAACAGTAAAGCGCAAATGATCCAGCGGTAATTGCCTGTTGAAGTTTTATTCATATTGGTTAGTAGTAAGAGTTGAAAAGGTCAAATAAGTAGTAGCTATTATTAAAATTTAATCACTCTGGTTATAAAAGCATGTAAATTAAGGCAATATTTAATGTTATGCAATTTACATTGCGGTTATTAACACTTCTGCTCCTTTTCGCTCGGCAGATACATATCCTGAATAGATGGTAGAAATGACATCAGCTGCAAGGCTGCTATTGCTTTCAACCGGTTCTCCATAGGCTGCAGAGCGATAAAATGCGTCCATCTCATGCTGATATCCTGCAAACCATCCTTCATCAGGGGATATTGATGACCACCCGGCCTTAGTTTCTATTTTCTCAAGCACATACACATCGGTGAAATAACTTTCAGAAGGTGTGTATGCCTGCATCGCAGTATTGGGATTGATGTTACAAATGGTTCTGTGATTATTAGTATTTACCTCTATCCAATTATGTACACCTCCTAAAACCAGTTCACTTGCAAACACATCGGCAATAGTACCGTCTTCAAATACTACATGCAGCATCGAAAAATCTTCAATATCCTTATAGGTAGTTTTTAAATGTCCTGCATCGATAAAGCCCGGCATCCGAGTAATGGCATGGGTCCGTGCAGAAATCGACTTTGGTCTAATTGGCTTTCCATCTCGCGCCCTTCCTTCAACATGCTTAAAATATATAGCTGCTGATAACGGATGACATCCTTTACCTATCATGGAACCGCCACCAGAAAACTTCCATTGCCCGTATGCTAATGAATGTGATCCTGAATGGGATTCTTCACCATGCATCCACAGAATCTGAGCCTTTGTTTTCTCCAAAATTTCACGTTCTTTTTGTATTGATGGCGCATACACCCAATTTTCAGCATACATAATCAATCCGGTGCTTTGCTTTTCAGCATCCAGCATTCTTTGGATACTCTTTAACGTCTCCTTTAAGCCATGTTCACGCGAAAATGTATCACCATTAAAGTCCTCTGAACCCTCGCCAAAATAACCTGTGAAAGGCTTTTCTACAATCACATGCTTATTTTGCTGAAGTGCAGCTATTACAATAGGCTCATGTGAAACCGGTGGAGTGCATACATGAAGAACATCCGATTCTTCTATTAATTGTTGCAAATCGGGAAATGCCTTTAAGTTCCGGACCGACGTAAATTCCTTAAGATTTAAAGGAGAAGGAGAGAATGCTCCAATTATTTCAACTTTTGTACTAAAAACTCTTTGCAGAGCATCATAATGAAATTTTGCAGCAAAACCGGATCCGATTATTCCGGCCTTAATTACTTTTTTATCCATGCCCGTAAAATAGTTAAATATTAAATTATTACTACTAAGATTGACGGGGATAATCTGAAGTACTATTGCGTATATTCTACTTCTTTATCAATATGATCTCCTTTTTTTATTGGAAAATCGGACAGGAACTTATACAATGTAATAATTGTTTTTTCATCTAAAAGGCGAAATCCGGGCATTTGGGCACGGCCGGCACTTGTTATAGCCTTAAACTCATTAAAACTGACCCTTTTACTCAAATTATATAGCGATGGTCCACTTGCGCCCATCCGGTCAACACCATGGCATGCATGGCAATTCACCATGTAGGCTACCTGGGCAGTGGCCGATTCATTAACAGACAATGGCTTCTTTAATTCTGCTGGATCGCCTTTTAGCAACTTTTTATCACACAATGTATCCTTCGAAGCTATATCCGAAATCGCATTTTCCGGATTTGTTGACAGCTTGCGGGAAATAGTAGCTTCACCAAAAGCTGATAGACTGACCGCAAGTAAAAGAATTCCCATTTTCCAGACTATCCGGTTCTTCAATAATCGTTTTAAATTTCCGCGCATAGCAATATCTTTCACTTTAAACACCAGCACTAAGGTAGCTAAACTTAAAAAAATATTAAAAACCTGATCTCCTAACTAAACCGAGGTCGTATATAAGAAAAAAGCCCGTTATTCACGGGCTTAGCAAGTTTTGATAAGATATCGGTTTTAGGTTGATATCACAACACCGAAAATTATTTAGCATTCAATGAGAGAATGTATTTAACCATTTTCTTTGAATCTGTAGAAGATACACTTGCATGCGGCGCCATGGGAATTTGCCCCCATACACCACTACCTCCATTGATGATCTTTAGCGCCAGTTTATTAATATTCGCATCTGTCATAGCATACTTTTTAGCCACTTCAACATAAGATGGCCCAACCACCTTCTTGTCTATGGTATGGCATGCCATACAATCTGATTTTGAGATGAGCACTTTCCCTTCTTCAATTTCTTGTTTTGATACAACAGGCTTTACAGCGCTGGTTTTTGGAGCAGGTGCAGCTTTAGCTTTAGGTGCCTGTGAAAATGCTGTAGAACTACTGCCAAGTACAGCAATGATAAAGCAACTGGAAAAAATTAATTTTAGTTTCATAACGTATAAGTCATTAGATTATAGCATAAAAACCCCAATGGCTAAAACATTTTACCAGGTCGGAGTAATTATCCTTTTCAATGTGCAATTAAGTAAATATTTTTCATTCCAGAAACATGATCGTTATCACTTTTTAATTTCGATGCTATTGAGTGATGGTCACCATGGCAGGCCCGTTAATTTCCCAGGTACCATTTACATTACGCTTAGCCTGGCTCCACACCGGAACTTCTAAAAAATCGCCAGGAGCTAACAGTTGAATTTCAAATTTATCACCTGCTTGAAATGAATGTCTTGTATTTTCAAGCACTATTTCAGTACGTTTTTTCTCCAGATTTTTAATTAAAGTCCTATTCCCTACATCCTTCGCACTTACTAACCAAAAGCCATTGTATCCCCCATTATAGTCCCGGTTTTTTGTTGTTCCTCCGGGCATACCGGTATTGGCATCGTAACTGAAAACATACGGCCGGGTATGTGGGAAAGGCGCGTCAGTGGTAATGGTATCCTGCTCATAATGATTGACCACACCTACTGCGTGAATATTGCTGGAAGCATCCATGATTAACCAACTTTTATTTCCTGCAGCTTTACTCTCGTTAACACGTAAAACGAAAGGTCGTATAAGTTCAGGTCGGGTCAGGCGCACGATACTTCCTTCTAATTTCCTGGTTTTTTCAAAAGGTATATTTACTAATACACGCAATGGCTGACTTTCTACCTGTAAGATCTCTAATGGTTCTTCAAATAATGGTTTTACCGTAAATTTAAAGTCACGCTTCTGAATGTAACCCTGACCTGTCAGCGAGGCGGAAACTATCTTACCTGCAGAATTTAATCCCAGAAAGCCTTCTTCGCCGGAAAATGAAAATTCTCCCTCAAATGAATTATCCCCGCCAGGTTTATCGGAGACCACATAATAATGTTCCCGAATATCTGATTTAACCCCGGCAGCGGGCTTCAACCTTAATGCAAATGCCGACTTTGAGTCGCCAACAGGCAATAGTTGTTGAACCTCCTCTAGTTTATTTATTCCGGATGTTGGTTGGATTACAGAAGTAAAACGTACTGTTTCAGAAACCGGAACTTTAACCCTGGATAGTGCATATGTCAAACCCATTGATTTTCCGGCTTTAGGAGAATGCGCAGTGATAAGTTGTGCGGAAGCAGGAGCAAAATGGGAAACATACATCTGATGGTCTGTAGAATCGGTGGCGGACCATTGCAGGCGTGCAGGACCGTTTAATGCATAAAAGCTAGGACTGCTTAAAAAACCGAACCCATCCCCCGGGGGTGCAAAGTAAAAGGGTTTATCAGCATAAGAATTTACGCGGCCGTTTGGATCCATTTCAGAAGAATAATCAACATCAGGGCTCTTTACCGATCCGGCCCGTGTTTCTTTTAAAGATGTTTCAGAAGGAGAAAGTATCTTCAATTTCCCGTTTTTAATGCCATGCAGACTATAATCATAATCCCGGCCACCTTGAGCCCAAAAATTATCAATAATATAACTATCATCCTCCGATAAGTCAATTAATGCAACCCGTCGTTTATATTCCTTAATTTCCTGATCTCCATATGCATGCGGGTTATTTAATGATGCAGATCGTAATACTGGTCCATCGGTCCAGGTTTGCAGATCACCACCAGGAGAAGGTTGCCGCAACTGGTTCCGCCGGTTTACTACGAGTAAATTATGTGCCACGGTAGAACTTGTGAAGCCAAATCGCAGATGAGTATTAAAATACCCCGGATCGAAAGAAAACTCACGTCCTTTTGCATAGAATGCTAATCCAAGCTCATCTGCCTGACCGTGATTTAGTGTGGGCCCAAAGCGTATTAATGCCGCCCGTTCCTTTTCCTTTTGCCCTGAGCGCAAAATCAGTGTTCCATAATCAAAAAACAATGTGCTTCGTTTTGAAGATACCGGATTGATTGCTGATTTTTTTGCTGCCATAACAAATTCTTCCCATCCATACATATTAAAAAGATCTGTGCCTGAATATTTGTAATCGGATGGAATATCCTTAAGCATTTGTGCACCAGCTTGTAGTGCTGCTTCCTGCAATTCCTTCTTTTGGCTGTAACGGTAAAAGCTATGAGCAGCAATCAGCGTTCCTTTATCAAATACGCTACCATCAGTAATGATAGCAGCATCCGGACCGGCATCACCAAACAAAGGTAGACGGCCAGCAACCTGAATTCCTGAAAAAAAATCGAGTGCGAAAAGCGCAAAACGGGAGTCGTCAAATGCTCCATAGCCCTGAGGATAATCAGGCAATCTCATTCGCCTCAAAAAATGTGCGGTTGATAGTAATAACTCACGTGTATGACTCGCATAGGAGGTGCCGGTTTCAAAATAACGACCATTAATATCTATGGTATTACTTATGGCATTCTTAAAACCCAGCGGACCGTTAAGAGCCCAATCAACCCAGCCCGGAATACCGAGCATTGCACCCACAACCAACGGGGCACGGTTATAATCAATGTTTCCGTTATTTAATTCAAGGCTGGCACCCTTTCCGGCCTGCGCCATCCGTAAACAATAATCCGCACCGTTCATCAGCATGTTAAGCTCAATGTTTCTGATCATGGTATAACGGGGATTAGATGGCGAGGCCTTCATGGCATGTTTGCTCATAGATAACATTTCAGCAAAATATGCATAGTTCATCAGCGCACGTGCTGCCTGGTAGTAGGGACGGTCCAACCTGCCACCATCCGGCCTACCGGGCTCATTATGCGGATAATCAATAGGACCTTCATATGCCCGCGGATAAATAGTAGCAATAGCATCTAAAATCCATAAGGCACGTTCTGCATATGCTTCATTTCCAGTCAATACAAATGAGTTAACCAGCGCCGGAAGTTCTACGGATTCCAGTTTATGAATAGTCATACCATTGGCAAGGGCAATAAAATAGTACTTCCCTTTACTTTTTGAATCAGTCCAACCTTGCCCGTTATCAGGAAATCTGTCGTTGGGATAAATAGCGCCATTTTCAGCCTCCACATGACGTGGATCTTCCCATCCCCGCCACTTCATCTTTTTCTGCTGTACAGGATCGAGATTCAAACCTAGTCCGTAAGTATATATTGATCCCCATGCAGGAATAATTTTCTTCACGAAATCATAGTCGCGTTTAAGCCATGTATCCGCAATTTTAAGGTAGTTATTTTTAATTACTTTGGCCTGGTTCTCCTTTTCAGCCCGATTACGGGCTGCAGCTATTTCATCAGGGTTTACGTAAAGAAAAGGTCGCTCAGGAACACCAACACGTGGTATGTTT
>DASWTL010000269.1:0-9376 GCA_036402155.1 Sphingobacteriaceae bacterium
CCCGATTTTTATGGTTTATCGATGATCCTTGGAGGGTGCGAAACTTCCATGTGGGAACTATCAGGAGCTTATGCAAGCATGGCCAGGACACTAAATCATTATAATTCGCATAAAGGAAAATATGCGCCCGCTGACTACCATCCACCCCGGTATTTTAAGGAGCCAGTCAGAAAATCTCCGTCATTAGAGCGGTCGTCTGTAATTGACCACGGCTCATTATTTTATACTTTCCTGGCTATGCAGGAAGTGATGCGTCCTGGCGAAGAGTTATTATGGGAACAGTTCTCTTCATCAAAAAAGATCAGCTGGAAAACCGGTACTAGTTTTGGGTTCAGGGATGGCTGGGCTATTGGGCTGACGGCAACAGAGGTGGTATGCATCTGGGTTGGAAATGCCGACGGCGAAGGCAGGCCCGAATTAACGGGAATAAAAACCGCCGCCCCGGTTTTGTTTGAAGTTTTTGATTTGCTGGCCGGAAAGAGAGCGTTTGAAGCACCTTATGATGACATGGTTAAGATACGGGTTTGCAATAAAAGCGGGTACCGGGCTGATATTAATTGCCCCGAAACAGCAATTAGTTACATGCCACCGGCAGGAGCCAAATCACCGCTTTGTCCATTCCATCAGTTGATCCATTTAAATAAAGCACAAACTTACAGGGTAACTTCAGCATGCGAATCGCCGGAAAATATGGTACATGTAAACTGGTTTGTTTTGCCGCCATCTATGGAGTATTATTATAAGATCAGGAACCGGGATTATAAAGTGCTACCTTCCTACAGTCCGGCTTGTGCGCAGGAACAGGAAAGTTACCGCCCCATGGAACTGATCTACCCTAAAAATAATGCGAAGGTTTATATACCGCTTGAAATTGACGGACGTCGCGGCGAAACTATTTTTAATGCAGCCCACCGGAATCCCAAAAGCAAAATATTCTGGTCTGTTGACGACAAATATATTGCCACCACTTCAGGATCACATGCTATAGCTATAAGTCCTGGAAATGGGGTACACACCATCACCCTGGTAGATAATGAAGGATACAGGTTGGTTCAGGTATTTGAAGTGTTGAATAAATGATGTCCTGATCTTGCATATTTAGCGGGTAAAAGGGAAGTGTGTGCTCGGTTTAAATTCATATTCTCTTTCATTCATTTTGGTTTTTACCGGCAAAGGTAAACCACAGGCAAGGTAGGGCCCTCCGGGTTGGGCCAGAAAATCTCCACACCGCCACTGTGCTGTGGGTAATTTCATAGCCGCAAAGGCTTGCCTCGCCAGGATAGCGCTCATTTTTTTCTCTACCAAAGCCAACATGGAACGCATGCCAAACCACGACATATTCAGCCCCTGAAAATGGAGTTATGCCATTCTATGTATTGTTGATTGGGTCTATCAATTTCTTTTCCAGGCATGTACAATAATTCTTTGCCATGATATTGGTAGTACTCGCGCCCGTTTTCAAATTCCTCTCTAATCGCCTTGCTAATTTCAACCTTATAATCTTTTGTAATGGTGATATATCCCGTATCAAACAATTTATGCATATCAGATCGAAGGAGAATGCCATTGGAAATATTATGTGGTCCTTGTTCATTGTAAGGCTTAATATGTGCTGCGTCCAAAACTGGCAAGGTTTTCTCACCGCTTATGGAACATCGTCGGCTATATGCATCTGTTACCAAAACCCTAAAAGCACTTTGTCCAATTCGAACTTTTTGTAAAACTGATCTGCCGTATCCTGGCCAATCCGAATCATTCACTATAAAAGGATTTTCTGCGAATACTGGATTTGAAGGAAGATACTTTTGTAGCGTGTTGTTGATCTGTGTCCAAAGTTCACTTCCGGTAACTGCAGTATCAAAACCTTTTCCCTGAACGATGCCGGTTTTACTCATAAATTGATCTATAGGAATCCAATCTTGGGTTTCAAAAAATATTGGATTTGTCAGAACGATGCAGCCGATAGTTGGGTTTGAGTTTTCTTTGTCTGTACGATAGGATAGGATTGATCTCTTGAACTCATTAAAAGAACCACACCCATTTTTCTCTCCAAAAACATCCCATGCCATATTAAGCGGGAGGAAAGTATGACTTGAAAAGAATCCAAGTCCACCAATAACATGGTAAGGCTTTTTTAATTTAAACAGGAAGGGTTCTCCTGGCTGAAGATATTTAAAAGCCAAATTTCCTCCCGGTTGCCAAAAATTGACATCTTCAGGTGATATTCCGCTTAAATAATTGAACCAACTATTATCAGTCGCTCCTGCGTAAAATTTCATCAAACCTTATTTTCCTAAAAGTAAGATAAAATTGGTACAGTGAATTTACTTGAGGGTTTGAATTTTCTCATCATCTACCATCGACCTCTCAACTCGCTAGTCAAGCAGGCAATTAATATAAATTTCCATTATCGAAATTCCAGATGCAGTTAATTATAAAATATCCAACCAAATCCGAAAATCCTTACCTTTACACCGTCGTTTTGGCCCAGTTACCAAACCAACTACCAGTACATTCCGATTCTTTGTATATAATTGATATTTAGCTGATTACAGCGCAAGGTTCGAGCCCAGGTGGGCGCACGAAACACCAGTTGATCCTTGTTCAAAATCCTGTTAATTATCTGATTTACAGGTTTTTTTCCTTCTTTTAGTCTATGTTATATCAATCTGCCATTCTGGAGCAACCTAATCGACAGTCCTCGTTACCTATATCCTAGTCATGGATGGAGCATTTAAATGCTCATCTAACATTCTCATATATGACAAGAATCAGCTGAGATACTGATCCGTATCAGATCAGAAATACTTGTGATCAGCATATTTCGTGGTTTTTATTGTTTGTTTTGCTAAAAGAGATTATTTGTGGAAAAAACCATCATCCTGAATTCGAATGGGTTTATCACTACCTGCTAACATTCAAATATCATGAAAACAACGAGCTTAATTATCATAGCCTTTTTAGCCCTCGCACTGGGATCAGGCTACACCGTAACAAAACATTATGAAGAAGCTGAATCTGAAAATACAGCCAGACCAGACACTATAAAAGGACGGGGAAGCCTGAAAGGATTTACAACGAATATTGAAAAGGCAACCATCGAGAATAATAATTACAGAAAAGTTCTTTATACAGGAAAGCATATGCAACTTGTATTAATGAGTTTAAAACCCGGGGAGGAAATTGGAGAAGAGACTCATCAAATGAATGATCAATTTTTCAGGTTTGAAAGTGGAAATGGCAAATGCCTGATCAATGGAACCGAACACCTGGTGCAAGCTGGCGATGCTGTACTTGTTCCTGCAGGCGCAAAGCATAACGTAATAAATACAAATAAAACGAAGAACCTTCAATTATATGCGATTTATGCTATTCCTGTTCATAAAAATGGCATAGTGAGGTCAACAAAGGCAGAGGCAGACAAGAATGAGGCCAAATTCGATGGTAAGACTACCGAGTAACCGCTTTCCTTTTACTCTCTTGCCTGCCTGATTATTAGGGTTTAGGGTTTAATCGAACTGGTTACAGCCTTGATGCCAAAGCTTCTTTTTTTGATCTCATGCTCCTTGTTCAAAGTTCAGCCTATGCTGATTCCACCTTGGTGCAAAAGGTAAAATGACATTGCGGAGGCTGTAAGTGTTGCATAAATGATGTCCTGATCTTACATTTTTATCTGGTAAAAGGGGGGTGTGTGCTCCGCTTAAGTTCCTTTTCTCTTTCATTCATTTGGCTTTTGTATCGGCAAAGGTAAATCGCTGCAGCAGGCAAGGCCGAGCCCTCGGGGTTTGGACCAGAAAATCTCCACACCTCCGCTTTGCTCCGGGTAGTATTTTCATAGCCGCAAAGTCTTGGCTCGTCAGGCCCGCGCTCTTTTTTGCCTCTACCAAAGCCAAAAGGGCGCACGCCCTACCATCTGCCAGATCCACCCCTCCGGTTTAACATCCGATCACTTTCGCAATAGCCCATTATTAACCAGCTATTCACTGTACCATCATTGTACCAAAACAAGGTTTAAAGTATAGTTTAAGTATATATAAGGTATATATAAAGTATAGTTTAAGTATATCTTATAAAGTATACTTAAATGTTATTTATACTATTTATTGTATATTAGTTTAAAGTTAATATAACCCTGATATGGCTATACTTAAAGGCAACCTTGAATTTACCGGAAGCCTGGGCAATCTCTCAGCTTACCATCTGCCCGGCATTGGTAAAACCATCCTTCGCACCCAGGGCGGTGCCAAGAAGAAAACGATCCTCAAATCCCCCAAGTTCAAACTCACGCGGGATAACTATACCGAGTTCAGCGGCTGTGCAAAAATGGGTGGGAGTATCCGGAAATCAATGCTTCCGATGGCGCCCTTGGCTGACTACAACTACACCCCGCTGCTTAACTCGCTGGCGAAAACTATACAGCTGTTAGATACTGAATGCGTTCGGGGCGAGCGAAATATTTATTTATCTCGTCATAAACATTTTCTCACCGGGTTCAGCCTGAACAGAAACACTTCTATTGAAAGTATCGTAAGGCACCCACTTCACTGCACTATCGATCGCGACAATAAGCAAGCTGTTGTTCAGCTCCCTGAATTAATGCCCGGCGTAAACCTGATGCTCACTAAACAGTATCCGCTATTCCGTTTTGTAATAAACCTGGGCTGTGTTACCGACAGGATTTTTTCCACATATGGTTACCTGGGGGCAGAAATGGAAAGCCGCTGTGTGTATACCGACTGGCATCATGCCACGCAACTATTCGAGGCGAGGGACATCGCTGTCGAATTAAAAAACACAACCGATCTGGGGACGGATACCACCCTGATCTTATCAGTAGGGATACAGATGGGTATTCCGGTTACCGATACGGTAATTAACCCGGTGAAGTATGCGGGCTGCGCCAAAATAATGGCAGTAGCCTGAAATCAGGACTTCTGCCTGCTGCTGTCCCGGATGCCCCATGCGGCCATGGCTTCCAGTACCTGACCTAATTCGTTTCCGGCAGGGCTCATGAAATAAGTAACTACCGGCGGGACAACCGGCTCTGCTTTTCTGATTACCAGGTTGTCCTCCTGTAACTGCTTCAGGTGCTGGATCAGCATTTTTTCTGTGATCTCGGGGATGGCCCTTTTCAGTTCGCTGTAGCGTTTCGGGCCATTCATCAGGTGATAAAGGATAATCGGCTTCCAGTGGCCGCCTATTTTATTCATTACATAGGTTACGGGGCACGTTGTCATTGCGATGCCTTTATTATAATTCCTGGTAGAGCTTTCCTTTACTGCAGTCATGATACATACTTTAGGGTAAGTACTTGTATAAAAGTAAGTACAAATATAGCTTTGTCCCGGACAAATAAAAAAGAAAATCATGAAGATAACAGTAACAGGGTCATTGGGGAATATCAGTAAGCCCCTGGTGGAAAAATTAATTGCAGCAGGCCATGAAGTAAAAGTGATCAGCAGCAAGGCAGACAGGAAAGGACAGATCGAAGCACTGGGTGCGGAAGCCCTGATCGGATCGGTGGAAGACCTGGCTTTTCTTACGGATGCTTTCCGGGATGCGGATGTGGTTTATACTATGGTGCCTCCTAATTTCGGCGCCAGCGAGTACCGGAAATATATTGCCGGTGTCGGCGAGAATTATGCCCGGGCTATAAAAGCTGCCGGTGTAAAGAAGGTACTGAGTCTGAGCAGCATGGGTGCCCATTTGGATGCCGGAACGGGACCTATAGCCGGCATGCATGATGTGGAGCAGATCCTGAATAAGTTGGACGGAGTCACTGTGAAGCACCTTCGGCCTGGATTTTTCTATGTGAATTTCTATCACAACATCGATATGATTAAACATGCGGGCATCCTGGGCGCTAATTATGGTGCAGATTCTACTATGATTTTGGTACACCCCGAAGATATTGCAGAAGTAGCTTTTCAGGCCATCACCGGGCCTTTTGAGAAGAGCAGTGTTGAATACGTAGTGAGCTCGGAGCATACACTGGGAGAGGTGACAGCTGCGCTGGGCGCCGCCATTGGCAAACCGGATCTCCACTGGGTTGAATTTACCGATGCCCAAAATTATGAAGGAATGGCTCAGGCCGGCATGCCCGAAGAGATTGCACGGGTTTATACCGAAATGGGGACTGCAGTGAGAAGTGGTATTTTATGGGAAGATTTTAAAGTTAACGGATCTGTTACGGGTAAAGTTAAGCTGGAGGATTTTGCAAAGGAGTTTGGTAAAGTTTATAATTCTTAGGAACGTTGCTGAAATTGCAAAAGGGCGTTGATGAATTCACGCCCTTTTTTTGTTTTAGGTTGAGCTTTCCTGAAATCAATAACGCTATGAACCATGATAGCTGCAGGGGAATTTGTCTGTTCGCTAAGTTTACTAAATTAGAGATCGAAAACTTCTTTAACAGGCGTTAAGCTGGCAGTTAAAGCAATCAAAATCAGACATGAAGGTGTTCAATTTTTTTACAAGGCTCTTTATCTTTATCTTATTACCAATTACTGAAATACAGGCTCAGTCACTTGATAAGTCGGTTGACAGTGTGATCAATGAATTTATGGCCGACAGAAAAATACCAGGCTTTGCGGCATGTGTTGCGCAGGGAAAATCTGTTGTATGGTCTGGCTATTATGGAACAGCAAACATGGAGAAAAATATTCCGATGAATGCCAGAGGAATTATCAATATCGGGTCGATATCTAAAACCTTTGTAGCTGTGGCTGTTATGCAGCTTTGGGAAAAAGGTTTGCTGGATCTCTATAGCGATGTTAATCAATACCTCAACTTTAAGATCAGAAATCCTAATATCCGGATAAACCGATAACTATATTTCAACTGCTCACCCATACTTCGTCTACCCGCGACGGAAAAGCTTATTATGCAAGCTATTCATGCGGAGATCCTGTAATATCCCTTCAGGATTGGATAAAAGACAGCCTGACACCGGGTGGGAAATACTATAATAATGGGGATGGTTTTGGCGACCAGGTGCCTGGATCCGGGGAACGAAAGTATTCGAATATCGGTTTCGGTATACTGGGATTGATTGTAGAGAAGATAGCTAAAGAACCCTTTAACGAATACTGCAAGAAGCATATTTTCGACGTCCTTGGCATGCATAATACCGGTTGGCTGTTAAGCGAGGTTAACAGCCGGAATCACATTGTGCCTTACGCGTTCATTACCCAAGAGAATGAAGCCCGGACCATGGAAAGGAAGGTTTTATTCGGTCCGGGAACCCAATTAGCCCAAAATACATTGCTCCCATATTGCCTGTACAGTTTTCCAAATTACCCTGACGGGCTGGTCCGGACAACGTTACCCGATTTATCTGTTTACCTGATGGCCATGATGAATGGAGGTAAAATAAACGGAAACCGGATACTAAAAAAAACTACTGTTCAGAAAATGCTGTCGTTACAACTTGAAGGGAGTACAGCCCAGGGTTTAGCATGGCATAGGGAGACCTTGTCGGGACAACCGGTATGAGGCCACAAAGGCGGTGATCCGGGCATTACCGCAAACCTGTTCTTTAACCCGGTTACCCGGAAAGGAGTGGTTACCATTCAGAATATTTCAAATGGCGATACGTTTCCTGTTGTGGAAAAGATCTATCAATCAGTGCGTTAAATCAAGACAACAACTTGTGTGGAATACCGTACCTCACAGCTACTTAGGAGAGGTCGCAGGTTTGGAAAAGAGGCTTTGATCGTGCAGGAATGGTAAATCTCCGAAGCGCAGGCATAGCTCACCCCGCACAAGCCCGGCTCCGGGCCGGTTCGATATGGCGGACCGCGTTGCTGCAGGTTTTATGGGGAAGAGAGCCCTGCAACCAGGCATAAGCACCAACTTAAGATGGCTTTTTGAGGGTGCTATCCAGCCTGATCGCTTCTTTTAAAAGCTTTTTTATCGGAGCTTCATTGATTTCCTCCAGGGTATGGTAGATCTTATAAAAAATCTGCTTGTTTGTTCCGTGCGATAGAAAGCAATCGTCATCAATTAGTTTGTGACCATACCAAAAACCTAAAAGAACTCCGCTTTTAATACCCCCTCTCGGAACGGTGGAAGGCCAGATGATACATATGCCTTTGTTACCGTAAAAAAATGGAACATTATATGATATTTTTTCTTTGCAGTATTCCGGAAGAGTTTCAATGATTATTTGCCGTAATACATCCACCATTAATTTTTCGTCTTCTGGAAGAAGAGTATATAGTTCAACGAGATTTCTAATTTTCACCGGACTTTGTTTTGCAGTTTTTATCTAAATATAAACCCTACACGTGATAAGTCATCGCCATGACTCCTTTTGGAAAAGTCTTTACACCCGCCAGCTTCAGGTAATGCGGCATTTCAAGACCGGAAAAAACTGACAGCCCTGAACCCAATGCGACGGGATGAACGCCCAGATGGTACTCGTCGATGAGACCTGTGGCAATGAGGCTCTGCATAAATCCTGCGCCGCCAATGGCTACGATCGGTTTCCCGGATTCGGCTTTAAGTTTCCTGATCTCTTGAGCAAGATCGCCATCGAAAACCCGCGCCCCGGTCCATGAAGCTTCGGCAGGCGAATGTCCGGCAGATGTTGTATACCCAAAATCGACGCCTTTAAATCCTTTTTTTGTAAAGACGGCCTTTGGAATCTCGTTCATTGGTGCGGCAAACGGCCCTGTTGCGGTAGGCCAGTAAGGAGCCATCGTCTCAAACGACTTCCTGCCCATGATAATTAACCCTGCCTGCCGGATCTCCGCTACACTCCAGGCTGCTGATTCCTCGTCTCCGGTTTTAAAGAGCCAATCTTTCCCGCCATTGGCGTCGCTTACAAAACCATCGACCGACATCGACATCTTCATTATTAATTTTCGCATAGCTGAAATGATTTGTTTCACAAATGTACCGGACCGTTTTTCAAGCTACGGTAGGCTAAAAAGACAATACTAAGGGGGAATTGCGACAATGCAAGTTTATTGTCGGTCACGTTAAGCGAAACCTCTTTACGGATAAGGAAAGTAATAAGTCCAGGGCTCCATCACATTCAGGATTGATTAAACTCCTTTTCTGTTATAATTGGTTTGAAAATCATGTGACTATGATAAACTTCAGGACAATTTGTATATTGCGGGTACGTAACCATAACCATAACTAACTAAATTTTAAACCATTATGAGAAAATTAAAACTAATTGCCGTGGTGGCTGGTATGGCCGCTGCAACAGTTGTTTCCTGTTCAAAACAAACCCCTGAAGAGGCTGTTACTACCAGCGGAAAAGGAACTGTAGCAAATACAAGTGCAACGGTAAAAGGGTATTGGAAAGATGATGTAACTACAGTTACCTCCATCAACGTCACCCCTGGTAATCAACGAATGATATTGT
>DASWTL010000270.1:0-3298 GCA_036402155.1 Sphingobacteriaceae bacterium
GTATATATGCAGACTCAAATCAGTTGGTGCAATTTTGCAAAAGCGAAATGCATACTAATTATTTCTTTGTTTTACAACGCCTTTTGTTCAACTTTTTTATTGTGATTTCCAGCTTATTGTTTTACATTAATGTGGGTAGAACGAAAAATATATTTTATCGCTTTTGCTAGCTCTATTCTCGTTACCTGTTTCCTGCTTAATGCCCGATATTCCAAATACTAAATGGCAACGTTCTATTTACGTGGGTGCAAATTCCATAACAATTCTTATCTTAAAACCCGGCTTGAGTATTTTAAGCCCGTAAACTTTATCTCAATGAGAATTTTAAGCCTTAACCTATTAATTGCTATTATTTCTAGCAGTTGTTCCTTCATTGCGAGATCAGGAAACGATGCAAGTATGCCCAGAATTGAAAATGCATCTTCCATTCATGGCTGGTTGGACAAAAATCGTTTGCGAGGTTATTCTGTGGTAACAGTCTCTCCTGAGTCATTTCTTGGAACCTGCACATTTTTCGAAAAGAGAAAGCTAATATTCAACCGCAACGGCAAAGTCGCCGAGTTAGGCACCAATAGCACGGGTGTTGTTTGTCATTTCACAACGCCTCGTGAAATTCAAGAGTTGGAACCAGATTTTTCTGATTTCACTGAATATCTTCTGTCAATAAAACGTTCTGCAAAATCTATAGAAGATTACAACGCTGGAAAGTTCACAGAAACAACTGATACAACGTATTTCAATATTGACTCATTAAACAAATATCTGCATACTCCTGATGGAAGAAAGATGCAAGTGGTCGCAACACCTGAGACAGACTTTCTCGTAGTAATTCCTTTCGCGAAATATTATGGCAGAACAATTCAGATAACGGACATCAAGCGATACATAAAGGCAATTAAGGAGAATCCTAAGTCAAACTTCCAAATCATACTTTTGAACCTCGACAAGCAGGATTGGTGGGACGAAGAATCGAAGAAACGTATCAAACTGAAGGTGTAAAATGGCGGGTAGTCGTGAACTTTTTGTCGTTAATTACTTGGCTTTTTTCCAGATGTAAGTTAAACCGGAGGTGTGACGGAAAATAAGGGTATCCGCCGTAAGCTTCAGGATTCTTGAAACGGGCACACAGCTACCGTAGAGGATGCTGTCTTTTTCGTACCATGTCCCGGCGCGTTTGCATAGGCTTTGTGCAACGGAATCGGTGTAGGCCCGGTAAGTGATGGTATCATTGCTTATCGATTCGATAATTTCATCCTTGAATTCCCAGAAGTCATTTGGCGCCGGGTTAAAACTTTGAAGCATCCATTTTCCAATCAACTTTTTTCCGAGAGGACTCAATTCCCTGTTTTTGTTGACCTTGTCTTTAGAACAACTGAGGAAACAAAAGCTGAATAGCAGCAATGAAAAAATTTTCTTAGACATATGTAAAGACGGATAAGAGTTCTATAACAAAAACCTTAGGTTGTGCCTAAGGTTTGATGTTGTCGGGAAGACAGGACAATGTTCGAACCAATTTCTTGAAGATTTAGAGAAAATTCAAGACTTTATAAGACAATTTGAGATTTAGCTTGACATTTTGCCTACTTAAGCACTTGCTTAAATGCTTATCCTTACTTTTGCCACATGAATGGTAATACATGTTTAAGGCTTTATGCCGATCAGGCTCAAATAAATTCCTGTAAGGATAAGCTCAAGACCGCTCAAAGATCATTTAGCCAGCTTTCACCTATTCTGGCTTTGACTGGCAATGAGGTGCGCCTCAAAATGATTTACCTTCTGGATGAAGAAAAAGAGTTATGTCCTTGTGACCTGGCAGATATTTTAGGCATGACTATTCCAGCTGTATCCCAACATTTACGAAAATTAAAAGATGGTGGTTTGATTGAATCAAGAAAGGCAGGTCAGACTATTTATTACTCTCTCATGCAGGAAAACCTAAAAATTATACAGCCTTTCTTTAAGCACATTAACAAGCAAACCCAAAACCTGGAAACAGTATGATAAGTATAAAATCATCAGGCACTTTCACAAGTGCTGGAGTTTTATCAGCTATTGCAGCTTCGCTTTGTTGTATTACACCTGTTATTGCTTTAGTTGCTGGCAGCAGCAGCATTGCTGCGAACTTTTCGTGGATAGAACCAGCAAGACCCTATTTAATAGGATTATCAATAGCCGTACTTGCATTAGCCTGGTATGCAAAACTTAAACATTCAAAAACGAACAATATGGATTGCAATTGCGAACAAAGAAAAAAGACTTCGTTCCTTCAGTCAAAAACCTTTTTAAGTATCGTAACGGTATTTGCTATTTTGATGATGACTTTCCCAATGTATGCAAAAGCCTTTTATCCAAACCCAAAGGTACAAGCAGCAGGGGTGACAGTTGCCAGCAACAAACAACAGGTAAACTTTACGATATATGGGATGACCTGTGAAGGTTGCGAAGAGCATGTAAACACCCAGCTTTCAAAAGTGGCTGGTGTATTATCTTATAAAACATCCTATGCTTTAAAGAACTGCTTAGTAACTTTTGATAAATCAAAAGTTGATGTCAAGACAATTCAAGCAGCTATTAATAAAACAGGCTACACAGTAAAAGAGCATAAACTTATCAGTGAGAAGAAATAACAATGGAAAAAACACTAATACTGCAATCGACCATAACTTGCCCTAACTGCGGTTTTCAAAAAGAAGAAACAATGCCTACAGATGCTTGCCAATACTTCTATAAGTGTACAAACTGCGGCACAATTTTAAAGCCAAACCAAGGCGACTGTTGTGTATTTTGCAGCTATGGCACTGTTGCTTGCCCACCCATCCAAATGAATAAATCTTGTTGTTCCTAAACTTTACAAATAAAAAAAGTCCCTTAAAGTGACAAAAGAAGACTTTAAAGGACTTAAATGGACATTTGTCGGGATGATTGGCCAATCTTCGAACTTATTAATCAATGATTTAGAGGAAATAAAGGATTTCTTGGCAAAACAAAGGAGATTATTGGACTTTCTTGATGAACCATATTAACTGTTCCAACATACAGGGCTGTACTCCTCTCGAAAGGAAGACCAATCATTTTAAATATTTTGGGTGGTTTGGTTTTTGTGGCAAGTTATATAAACTATCAAAAATCATTAGTTATGACCGGATATCATACCTACAAATCGTGTATTGATGCTTGTTTGCAGTGCGCTGCTATTTGTAACCATTGTGCCAGCTCCTGCACTCAGGAAGAGGATGTGAAAATGATGGCCAAGTGCATACAACTGGATATGGAATGTGCAGCAATTTGTTATGCATCA
>DASWTL010000271.1:0-8497 GCA_036402155.1 Sphingobacteriaceae bacterium
TGACTCTTTTTCCAGTGAGCCTGATATAGAAGATAACTTATCAACTGATGAAAAAGATCTCCTGAAGGAAGAAATAAAAGCATCCTTATTGCAGCGTATTGAATATGGATCTTCTGTTAGGCCATTATATACACGCAATTATTTCAGGATTTCTGTAGCAGCAGCAATCCTGGTAATAATATCAGCCGGCACTTACTTTTTTAGTGTAAAGCTACCTCAAAAACAGATAGCGGTAAGCGCACCCAATAAAAACGACCTGGTACCTGGTGGTAATAAAGCCATTCTGATTTTGGCTGATGGCTCGAAAATTATTCTGGACAATGCGAAAAATGGTATTGTAGCTAAACAGGCTGGACTTGTTATCACCAAAACAAGGGAAGGACAATTGGTTTATGATATTTCCTCTACATCTCCATCCGTTAACAGTAATACGTATAATACCATTCAAACTCCTAAAGGCGGACAATATCAGGTTAACTTACCTGATGGTAGCCAGGTTTGGTTAAATTCTGAATCATCCTTAAAATTTCCTACCGCATTTACCGGGTCTGAACGACGTGTTGTATTAACAGGAGAAGCGTACTTTGAAATTAAGGAAAATAAGAATAAACCTTTCAGGGTAGCCGGTAACACCCAAACAGTTGAAGTATTAGGCACCCATTTTAATGTTAACTCATACGCTGATGAGTCAGTTATTAAGACCACACTTTTGGAAGGAAGCGTGAAGGTTACTACTGATAACTCGAATACTATAATTAAACCAGGAGAACAATCACAGGTAAAAACCGGAGTGTCTCAAATAGCTATCGTTCAGGCAGATACTGAAGGATCAATTGCCTGGAAAAACGGATTCTTTTATTTTAAGGACGCCGATATTAAGACTGTTATGCGCCAGTTATCCCGTTGGTATGATGTAGATGTAGAGTATGAGGGAACTATACCTCACCGGGTTTTTTCGGGAAAAATTTATAGAAATGTGAATGCATCACAGGTATTAGATATTCTGAGGTTCACCAAAATTCATTTTAGAATAGAGGGAAAACGAATAATTGTAACACCTTAAAAATTAATCTATTTATAATCTAATGCTAACCTGAATTTAAATTAATTAACCCAAGTTTAAACCAAAAAAACATGAGAAAAAACTACAATTCCAAAAGAGCAGAGAATTTAAAAGGACGACGCAGCCCTCCTTCACCCTGTTAAGCAATCAGTAAACATAGTATATAAAATTCAACAAAAACCGCAGAAGTGCTACCAACACTTCTACGGCAAATTGTTGAGTTAACTCTCCCGATAAATCGGGATGAATGGTGAAAATTCATGTATTAACCCAAACATCATAAAAGTAATGAAATTAAATGTTTTCAAGACAGCCATGTCCCAATCATGGCGATCACCAAAGATTCTACTGGTTATGAAATTAACTACGCTTTTATTAATCACTGTCCTGATGCAGGCAAGTGCAATAGGGTACAGTCAAAGAATAAATCTGAATAGAAAAAATACTTCTTTAAAACATGTTCTGCAGGCAATAGAAAAGCAAACCGATTATGTGTTTTTTTACGATAATAAAGATGTCCAAACGGCAAAAGTTAGCATTGAAGTGAAAAATGCAACTATCGAGCAGGCGTTAAATCAATGCTTTACAGATTTGCCCCTGATATTTAAAATTGTTGAGAAGAATATCGTAATAAAAGAACGGGATAAAAGCCTGACAGGGAGCCTGGGGAATGTGTTTATACTTCCGGCTGAAATTAAAGGCAGAGTAACAGATAATGCCGGACTGCCATTAGTAGGAGTTAGTGTTAAAGTGGAAGGAACAGACCGGGGAACAGTTACCAATGAGAACGGCGAATTTTCCCTGGTAGATATTGCTGATGGCGCTACACTGGTATTCAGCTATATCGGATATTCCACCCAAAAAGTTGTTTTAAATGGCCGGAACCGGGTGGATGTTATAATGACTGAAAATAATACAGGTCTTAATGAGGTTGTTGTAGTTGGTTTTGGTACGCAGAAAAGAACAAATTTAACAGGTTCTGTTTCGGTTGTTGACGAGAAAGTCCTTGCCAGCAGGCCAATCACTGCGGTATCTACAGGATTGCAGGGGACGATTCCGGGGCTTACAACGGTAGGAAGCAAAGGCCAGCCCGGCGCCTCTCACTCTGAAGTGCGTATCCGTGGTATAGGAACCTTCAATAATTCTGATCCTTACATTTTAATAGATGGTGTTCCGGGTGATATGAACTGGATTAACCCCGAAGATATACAGACCATTTCAGTATTAAAGGATGCCGCGTCATCTTCAATATATGGCACCCGTGCAGCAAATGGAGTTATTTTGATTACCACCAAACAGGGAAAACTTGAGCAGAAGCCCGTTATTTCCTATAGCGGATATTATGGGTTTCAAAATCCAACTTCCTTGCCAAAGATGCTGGGTTCTGTTGATTATATGACGATGCTGGGAGAAGCGCAGGTTAATGCAGGTTTGCCAAAAAGTTATACAGACGCACAAATTGAGGTGGCACGAAATGGCTCAAATCCGAATTACTTTGCCAACACTAACTGGCCAAAAGCATTAATTAAGGATTCGGCGCCACAACAAAATCACAATGTCAATGTTAGCGGTGGTGGAAAAGACCTTACTTATTATTTCTCTTATGGAAGGGAAAACCAGGATGGTTTAATTGTAGGCGATCAGTACAAACTGGCCAAAAACAATGCCCGCTTAAAATTGGGAACTGTTAATCTGTTAAACATCCTGAATATTGAAGCCAATCTGGGATACCTTGATTACAACCAAAATCAGCCTGCGGCAAATACCGACCCAGGAGGTGGGGCAATTTATACATCGTTAACCATGTCGCCCCTTAATCCTGTACGTTTTACCAGTGGCACCTGGGGATATGGTGGTGGATCAAGCAATCCGGTAGCGATGTCTACAGATGGCGGTTCTAACAACTTCTTTTCTAAAGAATTTACGTCTAATTTACTTGGCAGGATACATATCCTTAAAAACCTGGATATTACATCCCAGTATGGATTAAGGTCCACTAATCAAAAGCGGTCCACATTTACACGCACCATCCAGTATTTTGATCCGGTAACTGACGCCGTCATTTATACTACCGGTTCGCCTAATTCATTACGGAATATTGCTCAAACCATCACATTTCAGACTTTCTCAACCCAGGCTGATTATAAGGTTAATTTTAACAATCATCACTTTAAGGTTCTGGCCGGCTATCAGCAAGAAACTAACAGGTTTGATGCATTTTCTGCCACCAGTCAGGGGTTTGTTGATGATAATGTTCCGGTTCAAAACCTCGGAACGTCTAATTTTACAACTAGCGGAGACGCATTTCAATACGCAACCCAAGGTGTATTTACACGAATAAATTATGACTTTTCAGAAAAATATCTGCTGGAGATGAACTTGCGCTATGATGGTTCATCCAGGTATGCAAAAGGTCATCGTTGGGGATTATTTCCTTCAGTTTCTGCGGGTTGGCGATTCACTCAGGAAAGTTTTCTTCAGGAACCGTCATTTAAATGGTTATCAGATGGTAAGTTAAGAGCGTCTTATGGAACATTAGGTAATCAGTTTGGTGCCGATGGAAGTGCATATTCTGAGTATTATCCATATGTAAATACAATTGGATCGGTGAGTACGGCTCCTATAGGTAACGTTCTGACATCAGCATTTGCTCAAACTATTCTTTCTAATCCGTTTCTGGAATGGGAAAAGGCCAGCATGCTTGATTTTGGTATCGACCTGGCTTTCTTAAACAATCGGTTAACGTTTACCGGAGATTGGTTTAACAAAAAAGTAACTGATATACAGATAAAAGTTCCTCAGCCAGATATTCTGGGGTTAGCCGTTCCGGATCAGAATGCTGGTGGAATGTCTAATAAAGGTTATGAACTGGCATTGGGGTGGAATGATAGAATTAAAACCTTCAGATATGGAGTAACGGCTATATTTTTCGATATAAAGAACAAAGTTACAGATCTGGGCGGTGTGCCTCCATCAATTGGTGATCGTATAAGGCAAATAGGTCATCCGTTAAATGCGTTTTATGGGTACCGTACTGATGGTCTGGCCCAGGAAGCGGATTTTACAAAAGATGCTGCCGGTAAATACGTTCCAAGTTTTCCAATTATGGCGCAGTATGCCGGTAAAATAGCGCCTGGGGATATAAAATACCGTGATTTAAATGGAGATGGAAAAATTACTGCTGATCTTGACAGGGAAGTAATTGGAGATGCTTATCCCCGGTATAATTATTCTTTCCGCCTTGATGGGGGATGGAAAGGCTTTGACTTTAATGTATTCCTGCAGGGTGTTGGCAAGAACAACGGTTATATTACCGGGCCTGGCTTACATGCTTATAATGCAGACGCTGCATTCCCTCAGGAAATACACCGCGACCGCTGGACACCTGAAAATACCGATGCGTGGTATCCTCGTTTTATCTATAAAGACACACGTAACACCGGTTTCCAGTCAGATTACTGGTTACAGGATGCGTCTTATCTTAGAGTAAAGAATGTTCAGCTTGGATATACCGTCCCTTCTCAACTACTTAAAAAGCTAAGAATAGATCAGCTTAGAGTTTATGCTTCAGGCGATAACTTATTTACAAATACCAACTTTTATTATGCATACGACCCTGAAATACCTACAACCAGCGGCGGTCTGTATCCACAGGTGAAAACATACATTTTTGGTCTTAATATCAAATTGAAATAGAAATGAAAACGAAACAAAATACGATATATAACCGCAGATCATTTTTACATAAAGCAGGGGTTTTTGGAGTGTCATCTTTGGTTATTCCGCCATTTCTCACCTCATTTTTAACCGGGTGCCAGAAAGATTTTCTAGACCGCCAGCCTCTTGATCAGATCACTGACGTGAGTTTCTGGAAAACTCCTAAGCAACTGGAGCTTGCTGTAAATGGAGTTTATGCTTATTTAAAGAACAAGAATACGGTAGACATGGAAAACCTCGGAGATAATACGATTTATCCTCCGTCATCTGACTACCAGGCAATCTCATCAGGAAATTTCGATTATACACGAAATGCAATAAACAATGAATGGGTAGGCCATTATAACGGCATAAGAAGGTGTAACCACTTCCTGGAAAACTATAATAAAGCAGAAGGAGTGCCCGATGTTAAGTTAAACCAGTATGTTGGCGAAGTGCGTTTTATGAGAGCCCATATGTATACCTACCTTACATTTTTATTTGGAGATGTTCCATTGCTCACTAAAACACTAAAAGTAGGCGACGAGGAAATTTATGGCACGCGTACTCCAAGGGCTGAAGTGGTGGCGTTCATTTTAAAAGAACTCGACGAAGCTGCAGCAGGTCTTCCAATAACGTATACTACCACGGCTGACCTTGGAAGAGTTACAAGGGGAGCAGCTCTGGCATGGAAAGCACGGGTAGCCTTATTTTTTGAAAAATGGGACGTAGCGGAAGCAGCATCTAAAGCGGTAATGGATTTAAATGTTTATCAGTTGTATACAGCTGGTGGTCCAACCAAAGCTTACAACGACTTATTCACGTATAAAGGAAAACTTTCTGCAGGAGCAAATAAGGAAACTATTTTGGCCAGATGTTACCTGACTGATGTTGCTATGCATAACCTCAGCCGTGAGTGTCATGTACCTGATCAGACATCAAGATTTTGCCCAACTAAATCACTGGTTGACACTTATTTATGTTCAGATGGATTGCCTATAAATAAATCACCTTTATATAGTGAGACCTCTTACGCCAACATCTTCAAAAATCGTGATCCCCGTATGCCACAGACAATTCTAGCACCCGGTGGAACCTGGGGTGGACGTGATGATGGAGATCCGGATGCAAATACAAGTACGGTTTTTAATACGCCAAAATGGGACGCTGATAAAAAGGGCTGTATTACCGGAACCGGATATTATTTTACAAAATATGTTGAAGTATCTGTAGTGGGTGCTGTAACTAAAGATGCAAATGATATTCATTTAATCCGGCTGGCCGAGGTGTTATTAACATATGCTGAAGCAAGGTTTGAACAGGGTAAATTAACACAAGCTGATATTGATCTGACTATCAATAAGCTGCGCGACAGGGTTGGAATGAAGCGAATGACAATTTCAGAAATTACAGCTGCAGGTTTGGATATGCGTACAGAGATCCGTCGGGAGCGACGTGTAGAGCTGGCTTTTGAAGGTCATCGTTACTATGATATTTTGCGTTGGAAACAGGGTGCGCTTTTGGCCCAGGACGTAAAAGGTATGAAAAAGAGCCTTGTAGAAAGCTTTAATCAGCCATATGTGGCAACCATTCCTACAGATGCTGAAGGGTATTTCTTAGTCAATACCGGAAGGAAGTTTGATCCGGCCAAAAATTATTTGTGGCCTGTTCCTTTTAGACAAACGCAGCAAAACCCAAATCTTGGTCAAAATCCAAATTGGGACTAATTTATTAGCCGGCACTGACTACCAGTGCCGGCTTTCACCCTTTTCTAACTTTTTATTTCCTTATCTTCTCCGACAATTTTTTATATAGATGAAAAATATTTTATTCCTGATCCTCGTATTTCTTACTATTTCTTGTTCAGTAAAAACTCAGCAAACTGCATCTTTAAGTAAAGATAGAAGTGCACAGAATATTCGGGTAATGAGTTACAATGTACATCATTGCAATCCGCCATCAAAGCCGGGGTTAATTGATATAGATGCAATTGCAACTGCTATAAAAAATCAAAATCCGGATCTTGTAGCGTTACAGGAAATAGATGTGAATACCAAACGTTCAGGTCGATATAATCAGGCTGAAGAATTAGCCAATAAACTGAATATGAAATTCTTTTTTGCAAAGGCTATTGACCATGAAGGCGGAGACTATGGAGTGGCAATTCTTTCAAAATATCCATTGAGTGATTCTCAGATTTACAGGTTGCCTACAGATGCGGCAACAAAAGGAGAACCAAGAGTATTAGCAACCGTAAAAGTAACATTGCCTGGAGGAAAAGATATCCGTTTTGGCAGCACGCATTTTGATGCTCAAAAACCATCTACAAACCGCGAACTTCAGATCAAGGAAATTAATCGCATTGCAGTAAATGAAAAATTACCATTTATAATTGCAGGCGATTTTAATGCAACACCGGAATCAAGTATTATTCGCCAATTTGATGAAAAATTTACCCGCACCTGTAAATCATGTGATCCTACCATTCCTGTGATCAATCCTAAGAAAGCAATAGATTTTATAGGCTTTTTACCTGCCTCCGGCTTTAAGATCTTATCTCATAAAGTGATACCTGAACGGTATGCATCAGATCATTTACCCATTATCGCAGAGCTTCAGTATGATCTGAAACCATAATTTAAAAACGCATGGATTTATATGTGGCTTATTTTTCGGTGAAAACATATAAATTTATTAAGAACATACACATCAACAGTAATGAATCGCAGAAGTCTTTTAAAAACACTTAGCATTAGCCTTGGCGCTACTGTTATCAGTACAGAAGTTCTTGGCAAAATATCAGAAAATACATACAGATATGCTATCGCTGCAAATCCAAACCATAAACCAATTGCGAAGCCTGTTACTGCCATTACCCTGGGCGCCGGAAACAGAGGCACAGTTTATGGTAATTACGCGGCTGGGTTTCCGGGTGAGCTGAAAATTGTGGGCGTTGCAGAACCAAACACTTTCAGAAATGATAAGTATGCTGCAAAGCATCAAATTCCCGCTGAAAATCGCTTTATAACATGGGAACATGTTTTTAACCGTCCGAAATTCGCTGATGCTATTATCATCACTACTCCCGATAATCTGCATTATGCCCCCTGTATGAAAGCGCTTGAAATGGGTTATGATATACTGCTGGAAAAACCTATCGCACCTACAGAAAAGGAATGCCGGGATATTCTTGCACTTGCAAAGAAAAAAAACCGAATCGTTGCCGTTTGTCATGTGCTGAGATACGCACCGTATTTTGTTAAAATGAAGGAGCTGATAGCTAAGGGAGCTGTAGGCGAAATAATCAGTGTTCAGCACTTTGAACCTATTGAGCACACCCACATGGCTCATTCTTATGTTCGCGGAAATTGGCATAATTCAAAAGCTACCACACCAATAATACTCGCTAAATCCTGTCATGATCTGGATATTATCAAATGGGTCATCAATAAGCCCAGCAAACAGATCGTTGCTATGGGCGATCTGAAATGGTTTAAAAAAGAGAATGCTCCTGAAGGAAGCACCGCCCGGTGTACTGATGGATGTAAAGTGGAAAGGGAGTGCCCATACTCTGCAATCAGAGCATATTATGATAAGCGCCAGAGGCTAAGTGTACTTGACCTTCCTGAAGACAAATCAAAACATGCAGAAGTGATAATGGAAAGATTAAAAACCACTAATTACGGACGCTGTGTTTACCGCATGGATAATGATCAGCCTGACCATTACATCACATCT
>DASWTL010000272.1:0-27065 GCA_036402155.1 Sphingobacteriaceae bacterium
CTGAAAGCGTTGAACCATATGAAATATGCTAAACTTGTTTTGCTTTTAATTTTTGTTTCGCAATCTATTCAGGCCCAGAAAATCTCAACCCGGGTTTACAAACAAATTATGGGGCAGGACTTAAGCCTGGACATTTACGAGCCTGAAAAGTCTGTAAGTCCGGGGAAAGCACCCGTTATCATCCTTTTTCATGGCGGCGGGCTGGTAGGAGGTGAGCGGAGTTCCCTGAAATACCAGTGTTCCTTTTTTGCGCAACGCGGATTGGTAGCTATCAGTCCGTCATATCGGTTAGTGCCCAAAGGTGCTCAGGATATTACTGCGCAGGTTCAGTTGTGTATTAAAGATGCTAAAAGCGCTGTCCGTTGGGTTAAGCAACACGGCTCAGAATTAGGGATAGACACCAACCGGGTTTTCCTTGGAGGAGGTTCGGCAGGAGGTTTTTTAGCGACAGAGGCTGCCTTGATTGATAGCATTAACGAATCGTCAGATGACCTCAGGATTTCTACAAAGGCCAGAGCGCTCATTCTATATAATCCGGCATATATTCCTGAAACGCGATATACACCACCTTCAGTAAATTATATTTCGAAAGCTTCCCCGCCTTCGATCTTGTTCTTCGGCAACATGGATACCTATAAACCCGGTGGAGATAAATTTTATAATAAGCTGGCTGGATTAAAGATCCCGGCAGAACTGTGGGTAGCCCAGGGCGAAAAGCATGCTTTCTACAATAAAAGGGGCTGGAATGAAGCTACCACCCGAAAAGCATATAATTTTCTGCTTAAACTAAAATTATTAGATGGAAGTCGTACTGCAGAGCCCGACACTGATCACACTCTTGATCTTCAAAATCCTAATTGAATGAAGAAACTCTTACCCGGAATTTTCCTGATCTCGTCTTCCTTTCTATCCAGCGCACAATCAGCTATTACCATCGATGTTAAAAAAGTAAGTTCAACCATTGATCCGTATGCAGTGGGTATGTGTCTGAGTTATCCTACTGATGATGATAAGTATTATCCCGAACGCGTGCAAACCCACGGGCAGGCATTGCAGGCCATGAAAGCGAAAACGCTGCGTTTTCCGATGGGTACTTTGGGCGATAACTACCTGTGGACCACTCCAGGTACGTATAAATCAGTACTAAAAGGGTTAACGCCCAGAGTAGTATCCAGAATTGAACACCCGGGTAAATGGCCCGAGTTCTGTAATGAGGACGGAACTTTAAAACCGGAAGTATCTTTGGACTTTGATGAATACATGGCTCTGATCAGGCAAACCGGGGCTAAACCTGTGATTATGGTAAATGCCTTTGGTCACCGTTTAAAGGGAGCGGAATATTCGTATGAGCAGCTGAAAGTCAATGCGGTTGAATGGGTCCGGTATGCTAACATCACCCGGAAATATAATATCAAATATTGGGAGATTGGAAATGAATTGAGTGTGGCAGTTACCAAAAAGTACATCACCAAAGAAGAATACATCAGTTTGTTTAATGATTTTGCAGCTGCTATGAAGGCGGTTGATCCCTCAATAAAATTAGGAGTGGCCCCTGGTTTTAAATATTTTGAAGTACTTAACAGCACAGCAGAACTGGTTGATTTTGTTGTTCCTCATCAATACCAGAATAATGTTCACAATTACAAGGAATACCGCGACTTATCGGATGTGAACACCAATAATATCAGGATGGCGGATACGGCTATTGATGATATGCCTGCAAAATACCGCGATAAGGTGGAGATCCTGGTTACTGAATTTGGAAGCACCATGCCTAACGGGAAATGGACATTGCCCGGGGTAGCCAACGACATTTCCAACAGCCTTGTCAAATCATTGTATACCTACGAGCTGATGCTGAGCGCCTTAAAGAAATACGACCGCATTAAATATATGCACCGCTGGGTAACACATTCGCCTTTCACTAAAAAGGGGAAAGGTGATGCCTATCAGAATGCGCTGGATGATCAATTGAATCTCACTGCCCAGGGTAAAGCGGTTCAGCTCTTTAATACATTCGCGCAGGAACAAGTGCTGGATGTAAATACCATTAACGGCAACATGAGGGCATATGCAATGTACAGTCCGTCAAGCAAAAACCTGAGTATTATTTTGATTAATAAAGACTCCATTAAAACGGATGTTAAGGTTAGCCTGATGAATTACACCGGTACATCCAAAAGTAAAACCTGGGAGTTCCGAAGTTTGAAAAATGATCCTAACGACATATCGCCTGTCATTCAGCAAGCAGCCCCTGTGGATGTGAAAAAAGGAGTTTTTACTATCGACTTACCGCCGGTATCTGTAAAGGTGATCAGTTTTACAAATACCAAATGATAAACATGCGAATCCTTATTTATATGAAAACGTTCCTCTTGATTTTACTCCAGACGGGGTTACTATCTCATTGGTCTCTGGCTCAGCAAAGTGCCGGCAAATCAGTAAGACAGCGCATCAATCTGGATGATAGCTGGCAGTTTACACTAAATCCGGACGAAAATAAATTAAAAGAAAATGGTGCAGTGTTGCCATGGCGAACAGTTAATCTGCCGCATGACTGGAGCATTGAAGGGAGCTACAGTGAGAACAACGGCGACTGGCAATCAGGATATCTGCCGGCAGGTATTGGTATTTATCAGAAAATATTGAACGTGCCGCAAAACTGGCTAAAGAAAGAAGTCTCAATAACCTTTGACGGTGTTTACATGAACAGTGAGGTTTGGATAAACGGGCATTTGTTAGGCAAGCGGCCTAATGGTAACCTGGGATTTACATATTCCCTTAGCAAATTCCTGAAAGAAGGCAGAAACGTTATCCGTGTAAAAGCAGATCATTCCAAACCGTTAAGTGCCAGATGGTATACCGGTTCGGGGATTTACCGTCATGTCTGGCTTAACGTTACAGATAGGGTGCATGTGAATCAGGAAAATATCCAGGTAATTTCAAACTTGTTTTCCGGGAATGCGGATGTAAACGTCAAATTCACCGTAGAGAATGGTACATCGTCGTCAAGAAATATCCTGGTAAAAAAAGAAATACTGAATCCACTGGGAAAAGTGGTGGCATCATCTTCCCAATTGGTTAAAGTAACAGCGGGAAGCAATCCTCAAACTTCCATGTTTAAAGTAGATCAGCCCATGCTCTGGGAGATTGAGAAGCCGCAGCTCTATAAAGTAAAGCTGTCGCTGATTGAAAATAATCATGTTATCGATAACTTTCTTTTAAACTTCGGAATACGGAAAACAGAGTTCAGTGGTGCGTGGGGCTTTAAATTAAACGGGGAACCACTTAAGATTAAGGGGATGTGCATGCATCAGGAAGCCGGTCCTTTTGGGTCTGCTGTTCCGGATGAAGTTTTATTGGCACGTTTAAAACAGCTGAAAAATATTGGTTTGAATGCAATACGGACATCTCACAATCCTTTTTCTCCTGAGTTTTATAATCTGTGCGATAGTTTGGGCATTATGGTGTTAAACGAGGCGTTCGATGGGTGGGAAATAGAAAAAGCCAGGGATGATTATGGAAACTATTTTGAAGATTGGTGGGAAAAAGATGTAACAGATTTTATTCTACGGGATAGAAACCATCCTTCGGTTATCATGTGGTCGCTGGGAAATGAAGTCAGGAAACCTACATTAGAAACGCAGCAGAAGCTGCTCGATCTTATTCACCGTTTAGATCCGGGAAGGCCTGTTACACAGGGAGGCGTTGATCCGACGCGTGGCATGAAGGGTGATACGCGAAGAACACAGCTGGATATTATGGGCTTTAACGGCGATGGCGAAGAGATAGGGACTTTTGAAGAATTTCATGCAAAGTTTCCTGAAGTGCCTGTTATTGCAACCGAAGTTCCTCATACTTATCAAACCCGGGGTATTTATAGAACCATTACTCATTGGCGCCGCCATGACTTTCCTGCCCCATGGGAGATCAAATCAGGGCAGGCCGGCACCATGAAAGGTTTGGAAGGGCGGGTTTTTCCAATTGAAAATCTTTCTGAAAAGGAAGTTTTCCCTGAAAGTACAACTACCAAGTATTTCCGTAATGGCGCTTATTTTGATATCCTGAATCCGCAACCCTGGGCCCGCAATTTATACTATCAGTCATCATATGATAATGCGTCGGTTCGCTCAAGCGCCCGCAAAGCCTGGCAGCGCACCGTGGAATTGCCTTATGTGATGGGGCAGTTTCGATGGACTGCTTTTGATTATCTGGGTGAAAGTAATCAGTGGCCTTCCCGTATGGCGAATTTTGGGATCATTGACGTTTGCGGGTTTCCAAAGGATCATTATTATCTATATAAAAGTTTATGGACTGATGATCCGATGGTTCATATTCTGCCGCATTGGACACATCCTGGAAAAGAAGGCCAAATTATCCCCATGGTGGTCTATACTAATTGCGACAGCGTAAATCTCTCTCTTAACGGTAAAAGTCTCGGAACCAAAAAATATTCAGGTGAGCAGCTGGTATGGCAGGTGCCTTACCAGGCCGGGAAGCTAAAAGCTGTTGGTTATAGAAACGGCAGAGAAATTAGTAGGCAGCAAGTTCAAACTGCAGGTAAACCAACAAGAATCTCGATAAAAACTACCGAAAACCAGATGAAAGCAGATGGTAAGGATGTGCTTTTATGTGAAATAACTGTTACCGATGCAAATGGGAACCCTGTGCCCGGTCACGAAGAGGTGCTCCAATTTACAACCCACGGGCCGGCGAAAATAAAAGTTACAGACAATGGCGATCCACTGGATCTTACTGATTACACATCCGCCAAACGGAAAACTTTCAACGGTAAATGCCTGGTAGTTCTGCAATCGTTGAAGGAAAAAGGAACCATCAGGTTAGAAGCAAAAGGGAAGAACCTGTCAACAGCCAGTTATACAATTAAATCTTTATAACCTGGTATTTTAAACTAAAGGCACATCTCAGAGAATAGTAATTGATATGATTTTCCACCCAATTGAGAAATAAAAACAGGTGATCTAAGATACATTTGATTGAGTACTTCAGAAGAAGACTAACCACCTAATTAACACTTTAATAAACCTATGAACAAGACTCTAATACTGGAAAGGGATAAAATTCCCTGGCCCCAGGTTCAGCAACTTATTTTTTTAGTCAGAAAGAGTTCAGATCAATATTCATTCTTATCGCTGACTCCCGCTCCTTAGAATTGGAGCTATTTTTCATTAAGATTCCATTGAAAAAGTATAACATGAAAAAACCTATACCTAAAATTATGGTAGATAAAAGAAAAGTTCCACTGATCTTTTATTTATCTTTTATTCTTCTGGCCCTGAGTACTAGCTTAAGTGCTAATGAGAAGGAAATTACCAGTTTAGATTTTATTGTCAACCTCCCGATAGACGTTACCGGAACGGTTACAGACGAAAAGGGCGAGCCATTGATCGGCGTTAGCATCAAAGACAAGGCCACCGGAAAAGGCGCTATCAGTGACATAAATGGCAGGTTCAGCATAAAAACCGAAGCCGGCAGCACACTCGTATTCAGTTATCTTGGGTTTAAAACACAGGAGGTTGTTGTATCAAAATCATCACTGAATGTAATACTGTTACCTAATGAAGCTCTTTTAGACGAGGTTGTTGTTGTTGGTTACGGTCAGCAGAAAAAAGAAAGTGTTGTTGGGTCTATTGCCCAAGTAAAAGGTGACGAATTAAAGCGTGTGGGTGGTGTTACTACAGTATCTGAAGCGCTTCAGGGCCTGTCTCCGGGATTAACTGCTGTAAGTTCGAATGGTAAACCTGGTGCTGATGCGGCAAGTATATTTATCCGCGGCAAATCATCCTGGCAAAACTCACAACCTTTAACATTAGTGGATGGAGTTGAACGTGATTTTAACAATGTTGATGCTAACGAAATTGAAAACATCTCCATTTTAAAAGATGCCTCTGCCACTGCAGTTTTCGGAGTTAGAGGTGCAAACGGAGTAATTATCATTACCACTAAAAGAGGTAAAGCGGATAAGCCTGAGTTTACTTTTAGCTCAAATTTTGGTTTTAAAGAGCCAACCGTGCGGCAGGATAATGCAAACTTCGTTACAACGATGCAGATGTTTAATGAAGCCGCTGCGAATGATAAGCGGTGGGACCTGATCATTCCGGAATCTAAAATCCAGGCCTGGAACAGCAACATTCAGAATGCCGGCCCCTATAACCAGTATTTTCCTCAGGTTAACTGGTTCGACGAAATGATCAAAAAAGTAGGCTACCAGCAAAACTACAATCTGAATGCTTCCGGTGGTTCTAACCTTATGAAATATTTTGTTTCACTGGGATATACCAATGATGGGGATATCTTTAAAACGCAAAAGAATAAGGATTATGATCCGTCATTCGGCTTAAAACGATATAACTGGAGAACTAATTTCGATTTTGATTTTACCAAAACCACAAAATTCGCAATTAATTTCTCTGGAAATTTCAGATACCGGAATCAAACCGGATTTCGCTTAGACGGCGGAGGAGAGGGTAACGGAAATTTCTTCAGTAGTTTATATCAGGCGCCTACCAATGTATTTCCAATCAGATACGCTGATGGAGAATTTGGGGATTCGCAGGGGGGTAATGATAATCGTTATATGTTGACGAATGAAGGCGGTCAGCGCATTTATAAATATTATGAGGGTTTTTACGACGCCTCTTTAACTCAGAAACTGGATTTTGTAACTAAAGGATTGGTAGCCAGAGGAAGAGCGTCATTTACTTCGGCCTCTAATTATGAGTCATCTATTTTAAGGGACGGAATAACCGGGAACACGATCAACTTTGTTCGTTATTACCGCGAGTATGATATAACACAGCCCATTGTTGCTGCAGACGGTACAGTATCATACCCATTGATCAACAGCATTCGTTTTCCGGCGGAAGCCCAGCTTGGTCCGGTGAATGCCAGTTATGATAATATTTACGGATATGACCGTAAATTGTATTACGAGGTAGGCGCAGATTATAAACGTGCTTTTGGAAAGCATGATGTTTCCGGTTTAATACTTGCTTCCCGTCAATCGCAATTAAACCAGAACGTTGAAGACAATAGAATAGCTGCCGAGCGCGTAAATATTGATGTGCCTCAATTCCGCCAGGACTTTGTAGGACGTGTCACTTACGCATATAACAACAGATATCTTACAGAGTTCAATGGCAACTACGCAGGATCTGAGAAGTTCGGTCCTGATTACAAATACGGTTTCTTTAAATCGGCTTCTGCAGGCTGGATTATTAGCGAGGAACCATTTATGAAGAAACTGCTAAAAGACAGCAGGGTTCTTAACTTCCTGAAAACACGGTACTCATACGGTGAAGTAGGAAGTGACAGAGGTGCAGCCAGGTTTAGCCACATACAGTCGTACACTGAAGGTGGTAATATTTCTTTAGGTAACGATAATAGAAATGACTATGGACCGATCTACTCGGAAGGGGCAATAGCAAATCCTCTTGCGCAATGGGAACTTAGTAAGAAGCAAAACCTTGGTATTGAGTTTGAATTGTTTAGCCATTTAAAAGGGACGATTGATTTTTTCAATGAAAAGCGTTCTAAAATTCTTATGGACAGGGTTACTACGCCGGTTTGGTTAGGTAACGATATCAAAGCTGTAAATCTGGGCCGCACTAAAAACCACGGTTACGAGGCTTCGCTGAATTATACTGACAAAATCGGAGCAAGTTTCAGGTATTATGTAAATGCAAATTACAGCTGGTCTGAAAACCGGATTGAATTCAGAGATGATCCGCGGCTTCGTGAGGAATATTTAAGACAGGCCGGTAAACAGATAGGTTTCTCCAACCGGATCATTAACAACGGTTATTTCCAGTCGTTAGATGATATCTACAATTACGCCTCCCCGAACTTTCTTGTTCCGCAATCTTCTCTTGTCCCCGGTGATATGATGTATGTCGATTTCAATGCCGATGGAGTAGTAGATACTAAGGACGCTGTTGCACTGCAAAACACCACAACGCCCTTATCTACTTATGGCCTTAACATTGGCTTTAGTTATAAGAACTGGAGTTTCAACACGCTGTTATATGGAGTGTCTGATGTAAGTAAAGCTATTCCGGCTTTAATTCAATACGATTTTGCAGGCGGCCAGTTGCTTTCGCAGGTTGATGTGCTTGATCGGTGGACTCCGCAGAATCCGGGAGCTGATAAGCCCTCCCTGCACATTGCCAACACCGGCCACAATCAGCAAAGTAGTTCTTACAATTTTGTGGATGGCTCTTATATGCGACTTAAAAATGCGGAGGTATCTTATAAATTAAACGGTGCATACCTAAAGAAGACCGGATTAAATAGTTTTCAGGTGTATGTAAACGGCAGTAACCTGTTAACATTTACCAGCCTTGATTCCCGTATCGATCCGGAGACCGACGGAGTGGGTGTTTATCCTATTGTTAGAAGGTACAATCTTGGTTTAAGGGCTTCATTTTAATCAAATAACCATGAAAAGTTTTAAAATATTAGCAATAATGATCTTGCTGTTTACCGCAGGTTCATGCAAAAAATATCTGGATGTTGCTCCTGATTCTGATCTTACTGAAGATGACGTTTTTTCCAGTTACATTGGTGTAAGAGGGTACATGGATAAATGCTACAGTGCTTTAAGTGACATGCACAACTGGCAGGGACAGTCATTGCCGAGAAATAATATTAATGCACTTTCGGATGAGATGGGGTCTTTATATGTACAGGACCTTAACCGAAATTTAAATACCGGCGATTGGTACAATAAATCTAAGATGGGAGAAGTAGGTTGGGACAATGATGCTGCTGAAAAAGCAACACCTGAGGGTAACGTGATCAGCAATGCATTTATCTGCTTACGGATAGCCAATAAGGTAATTGAAAAGATAGATCAGGTTCCGGGATTATCTGGCGAGCAGAGAGGCCAGTTGCTGGGTCAGGCTCATTTTTTCAGAGCCTGGTATTATTTTGAAATAATTAAGCGGTGGGGTGGTATGCCGATTTTCGACAAGGCCTATAGCCCTGCAGATAACCTTGATTTACCCCGGGTTAGTTATCATGAATCTTCAGAATGGTTAATTTCCGACCTCGATAAAGCAGTTGATTTGCTTCCTCATGTGTGGCCCTCAACTGAAACGGGACGCGCAACCAAGGCATCCGCTATGGCTGTTAAAGAAATGGCGGCATTATACGATGCCAGTCCGTTAATGCAGAATGAAATCTCATCGATCATTCAAAAAGATTACAATATCGAGAGAGCGAAACTTGCTGCTAAATATGCCAATGATCTAATCAAATATATTAAGGCTGGTACCGGAGGTATTCAGTACCGCTTAATGACAGGCGCCGAATACAAAAATATTTTTTATTCCGCTCCGGATTTTGCCAGCGATGAATCGCTGTGGTATAGACACGATGCGGGCAGAAGAAATGCATCGAGAGATTTAAGGGTCCATTATATTCCTCAGATTTTTTCCGGCGGTACAGGTAATGATGCTGCTGCTTTCAGTCCGCCAACCCAAAATGCTGTGGATATGTACGAAGTAATAAAAGGAGGAGCTGCCTATCCGGTCAATGATCCTGCCAACAGGGGATCGTATAATCCGCAAAGACCATATTTAAACCGTGATCCAAGATTCTACAATAACATTATTGTGCCCGGCGAAGAGTGGGGAGTGAATTCAACAGGCCAGAAGCTGTATATGGAAATGTATGTTGACGGACGGGACTTTCAGCTGACATTAACAAATGCCCAGGTAAACAAAAGAATGACATCAGGCTATGTGCCAAAAAAATACATCTGGCCTGAAGCAAATACATTTATCGGAGATTACACTAAATATAGAGTTAACACCATATATATCCGTGTTTCGCAAGTGTACCTTGACTATGCAGAGGCTATGAACGAAGCTTACGGCCCTAACAGCGATCCGGAAGGTTATGGTTTGACAGCAGTTCAGGCAATTAACCTGATTCGTAATCGGGTTGGAATGCCAAATGTACTGCCTGAATATACTACCGATAAAGTAGCGTTCAGAGACCGGATCAGAAATGAAAGAGGAGTTGAGCTGCAGTTTGAAAACCATCGCTGGTTTGATTTGAGAAGATGGATGATTGCTGAAGACGTGTTCTCGCGTCCGATTAGAGGCGTCAGAGCAACTCCTCCAACAAATCATAAAACAGTCGCCAACAAAAGCTCTTTAACGTTCACTTACAATTATGTCGACCTGGTTACAGAACAAAGGGTTTTCCAGAAAAGACATTATTGGTATCCACTACCTGCCAATCATGTGGATGATTTATTTAATCTGGCTCAAAATCCCGGCTGGTAATTAGTGTAATATAAAATTTAACGAGATGTATAAATATAGATATACCATATTTTCTTGCTTGTTGATTACTGCTTTGCAGGTATCTTCCTTCGTTTCCTATAGTCAGAGAAATGATGGAAAGGATACTCTAAATAATCAACAATCTAATGAAACTATCGATGCCACACTTAATTTACCCTTGGGTTTTACTACCACTCAGAAGCAAACAGTTGGCGCAATTAATAAAATAGGCGGCGAAGATCTGAGATCTTATCCGGACCTGTCTTTTTCTAATACCCTGCAAGGCCGGTTAATGGGACTTACTGTAAGGCAAAGCACCAGTGGGCTTGGTAATAATGATGCATCATTATATATCAGGGGCCTTGCGCGCGGATCCAACGACCAGGCGCTTACTATCGTTGATGGAATTGAAAGACCAATAGATTTTTTGAATCCGGAGGAAATAGAAAGTGTTACTATTCTGAAAGATGCCAATTCTAAGATCCTTTATGGCCCACGGGCAGCAAATGGGGTGGTTTTAATTACTACGAAAAGAGGGAAGCTAAACTCCAAAGTGCTAAAAGTGAGTGCAGATTATGGTACGAGTATGGCCACCAGGCTTCCAGAATATCTGAACAGTTACCAGTATGCAAATTTATATAACGAGGCCAGGGCCAATGACGGCCTGACCCCTTTTTATAGTGCGGCTGCATTATCTGGTTATCAGCAAAGTACAGGCGCGCTGGATCAGCGGTATCCTAACGTTGATTACTATGATTATTTTCTGGATAAAAATACCCCTTATCGCAAAGCGAACTTGGAATATTCCGGAGGCCAGGAAACGAGCAAGTATGCTTTTATATTAGGATACAACGGCAGTGACGGGTTTGAAAAGGTAGGTAAAACGCCTACACAAGACCGGGTAAATCTTCGTGGAAATCTTGATTTTCAGGTTGGTCCGATGTTAAAGGCTTTTGTAGATGCCAATGCAATTGTTGAAACCAGAAGCTGGAGCGGAATTGACCAAAATTCTGTTTTCTCAGCATTAAGTACTCATCGTCCAAATGAATATCCGATCATAATCACTGATCCGACCCTTGCCGCAATGAATACAAAGATAGGAGATGAACCGGTGCCGCCTTTGGGAGGAAGCTATTTAAGACCGACAAATTTATATGGAAACCTGCTTTACGGAGGATCAACAAAGAGTAGTTTCTTTTACGGTCAAACAACTTTCGGACTTGATCTGAACCTGGGGAGAGTAGTTAAAGGCTTATCTGTAAAATCAACATTTACCTTTGATAACTATCAGTTTTTTCAGCAGGGCAAAGATGCTACACCTGTTACCTATGCCAGTGAGCTGACAAAGACATCACTTGGCGCAGATACCATTGTTTATTTTCCCCTTCAGCAAAGAGTAAATCCCACCACACTGGTTAGACAAAGTGAATCAATTGCAAGGAACATGGGTTTTATTGCGGCTATAAATTATGTAAGCAAAGTTGGGAATAATGAATTGAATGCTAACCTGTCTCATTTTTACTTTAAGAATGAAGACCGTACTTCTATTCAGGATATAAAGAATACCAATACATTGCTTAAGCTGAATTATAATATTAGTAATAAGATTTTCACCGAAGGTACCTTAGCTCTTATGGGAAGTAACAGGTTTGCATCCAGTGGTGATTATTTCAAAAATGGTATAAATGCCAATGATGGCATGCAAAGTATAGATGGAAATCGGTTTAATTTATCTTCGGCCCTCGGTCTTGCCTGGGTTATAAGTGAAGAGAACTTTCTGAAAGATAGCAGAATTCTTAATTACTTAAAGCTGAAATCAAGTTATGGAGTGTTGGGTTACGATGCATCAACAGACTTTTACCTGTTTAACACCCGTTACTATGACAACGGAACTTACTCATTTAACCAGCCTAACGTTAATAATGCAGCCTCCAACGCATTCAGAGCATCGTTAGACAGGGTAGGTAATCCTAATCTGGAGTGGGAAAAATCACGCGAATTAAACATAGGCGCCGAAGGTTTAGCACTTAATAACCTTTTGGGATTTGAGTTTAATTACTTCAATACCTTAAGGTATGATATGATAGTAACTCCAAATAATCAATACCCGGATGTTGCCGGGGGCCTGTTTGGTCCGGTTAATATGGGTCGCACAAAAAACCAGGGTGTTGAGGGAAGAGCTAACTGGGGCACCCGTTTAGGAGATGTTAAGTTGGATCTGGGAGGTAATTTTATTTACTCAAAAAATAAGGTGGTTGAAACCAATGAAGTTCTGAATCAGCCAGCTAATTTATTAAGAACCGGAACTTCATCCGATGCAATTTTTGGTTATAACGCTACAGGGTTGTTTAGAGATCCGGCAGCTCTGTCAGTATCGCCATTTCAAACTTATGGCAAATATGGTGTTGGTGACATCGCCTACCAGGATCTGAATAAGGATAATGTAATTGACAATCGTGATGCGTTGGCAATTGGGAATTCATTTCCAAGAACTACGCTGGGCCTTGATATGAACTTCAGGTATAAGCGCCTGGGGCTATTTTTACTTGCTACTTCAGAGTTAGGAGTGAATGCTATGGCGACAAATAGCTATTTCAGAAATAGCGGGGAGGGTAAGTATTCTGCTCTTGCATTAAACCGGTATCATCCGGTGAACAATCCGGCAGGAACACAGCCTGCTTTAACAACATATAGTGGGGCAAATAATAATCTGGCGTCCACTTTCTGGATGGTTGATGCGGATTTCTTAAGATTAAAAAATGCTGAATTAAGCTATACTATTGATCGTAATGCCTCAACCGTAAAGGCCTACAGGTTTTATTTGCGGGGAACTAATCTGCTTGTTTTCTCGAGCATGAAAGATTTAGATCCGGAAGTGCTGAACGCCGGGGTTACAAATTATCCGGTTTATCGTACCGTAACCGCGGGAGTATCAGTTGATTTTTAGGCCTGAAAAATTGAAATTATGAAGAAATTAAATTTACTAACTATAACACTTTTGGCAGGCTCATTATTTTCTTCCTGCGAAAAGGCTCTGGATCCAAAGGTAGACAGCGATTACAGTAATGAATACGTTTGGACGCTGCCGGATTATGCTCAGGGGATTTTAATAAATGCTTATGCAAATGTACCCAACCAGTTTAATTCATACGGAGGTGATTTTTTGGATGTAGCAACCGATAATGCGGTTACCAACAATTACTCGTCAGACCTGTTTGAACTGGGTTCAGGATCTCTTAACGCCAATAAAAATCCTATAGGAGCGTGGGGTAACGCATACGTCCAGTTCAGAAATATTCACTTATTCCTGGAGAATGGTTTAACAGATAAAATAACATACAATGTATTGGATCCGGCTGCCGATGCGGCAGTTAAAAACCGTTTAAAAGGTGAGGCTTTATTTTTACGAGCATGGTGGGGATTTCAGCTACTTCAACAGTATGGCGGAAAAGCTACAAATGGCCTGGCTTTGGGTTATCCTATCGTTAAAAGCACGCAGGAAGCCTTAAAATCAGACGTCACCCGCAATACTTATGAACAGTGTGTCCAGCAGATCCTGAGTGATTGCGATGCCGCTGCCTTATTGCTTCCCAAGGTGTATGCTGGTAATGACGCTATCGTTGGAACAACAAGTTTGGGACGAGCCAATAAACAGGTTGCTGCCGCTCTTAAATCAAGAGTAGCGTTATATGCTGCAAGTCCGGCTAACCGCGATAATAGTGTTACACAATTAAACGGACCCGGAAACTTTACAGTTTTAGATCAAACTGCTTATACAGATCAATGGAAAAGGGCAGTCACATTGAGTCAGGAAGCAATAACTTTAATTGGAAACTTCTCAAGCTTAAAAACTTCTGATTTTACTTCTCCCACTATTCCAAATGAGGTTATCTGGGCTAGATACACAAATAATTCATCGCTGGAGAATCTGAATTACCCGGTTGCACATTATGGAAACGCCTATACCGGTCCATCGCAAAACCTCGTGAATTCTTTTCCTGCAAAAAATGGGTTCCCTATTACAGATGCAAGGTCATTGTACAGCGCAAATAATCCCTATACCAACCGCGATCCGCGGTTAGAACTGAATGTTTACCGCAATGGCTCTGTATTGGATATCAAGCCTATAGAAACATTTGTAGGAGGCAGAGACTCAAAAGAAGCATATCCAAATAATACCCGAACCGGATACTATTTAAGAAAATGGCTTACCGATAAAGATTTCTTACTTGATCCTCAAAATCCGCTTTCAGATTACCACTATAATGTACTCTTAAGAAAAACCGAGTTGTTTTTAAACCTTGCAGAGGCTTCGAACGAAGCTTATGGTCCAACGGTAGTTGCTCCCGGCTCTACTCAGTCAGCTGTTACTATCATTAAAAATATCAGAACAGCGGCCGGCATTACCAGCAATTTGTATGTGGATGAGGTTGCAGCCCAGGGAAAAGATGCTTTCAGAAGATTAATCCAAAATGAAAGAAGACTGGAATTGGCTTTTGAAAATCATCGGTACTTTGACCTGAGAAGATGGCTGCTGCCGTTAAGTGAATCTGTAAACGGTGTTCAAATCGTAAAATCTACTGCCGGTGTACTCCAATTCAGTGAATTTGAGGTTGAAAAAAGAAAATTTAACGATATTAAATATTACTATCACCCGCTTCCTTTTGTAGAAATAGCAAAAAGTCCCGGCTTAATTAATAATCTTGGCTGGTAACACATATAGAAACCATGAGAACGATATATAAACTCACTTTTGCACTATTGATAACTTCTTTACTTTTTTCGTGTAAAAAGTATGATGACTATACCATAGATTACGATTATTCTTCGGTTTACTTCGGAAGTCAAAAACCACTTCGTACGATTGTAGCCTATGATGACATGCAGTTTAAACTAGGGGTGGTGCTGGCAGGTAAAAGAGAAAATACAGTAAATGAAACGGTTACGTTCAGTATTGACCCTACGCTGTTAAATACAGTACCCGGGGCCAGTGCATTTAAATTAATGCCTGCTAATTATTACACGTTAAGCAATACGAACACCATTACTATTCCTGCGGGTAAATTTACTGGCGATATTACTGTTACCATGAATAGGGCATTATTTACAGCAGATCCATTGGCGGTCAGTAAAACCTATGCAATTCCGGTTAGAATAACAAAATCAACCACTGATAGTATTTTGGTTGGAAGTTCAACTGTTCCTGCAAAAGATTATACCATCATTGTTGTCAAATACATTAGCCCACTTCACGGAACATATTATCATAAAGGAGTTCAGGATAAATTAAACAGTACGGGTACTGTGGTAGAAACCAATCGGTACACAAATAAGGATTTATCCAAAAATCAAACCTGGGATCTAACTACCCTGTCTCTAAATGAAGTTTCAACTTCCGGAGCAGGTAATAAGACTAACGCAAAGTTAAAATTAACCAGAACAAATAACGCTGTTGCGGTAAGTGCCATCAGCGGGGCTACGGCAGTATCAGGATCAGGAACTTATGAACCCGTGAAACGCGAGTTTTATTTGAATTATTCATTTACGCAGGGCACTGACAAGTTTAATGTTCTTGATACATTAATATTGAGGCAGGCTCCGGAACTGGATCTGAGGTTTGAGGAATGGTAACATAAAACTTTAAATGCAGGAAAGGTTGGATAACTCCAGCCTTTTCTTTTAAAAAAGTTTTTGGCGGAAATCCGGCGGTTGGTCCATATGATACAAATTTCCACAACAATGAGAAGGTTTGAACTTTACTTAACAGTACATTAGTGCTTTCACCTGAAGCGATGGCATCAGATGATAAAAGCAGTAAATAGAAAGCCAATATTTTATAAATGATCAGATCTTTTTTAACAACCTGTCTACTAGCCGTTTCATTATTCGTTTCGGCACAGAAGTTTACATTTACCGAATGGGAAAACCCCGCTTTATTAGACTTTAATAAAGAAAAACCACATCCAACATTTATAACGTATAACTCTGAAGCAGCAGCAATACAGGATGTGGCGTCAAAATCACCCTGGTATCAATCGTTAAATGGAACCTGGAAGTTTAACTATGTTGATAAGCCGGCCGACAGGCCTAAGAATTTTTTTAGTGAGACCTTTAAAGATGCTTCATGGAAAAATATCAAGGTACCGTCAAACTGGGAGATCCAGGGTTTTGGTATTCCGATATATACTAATGTCGTCTATCCCTTCCCGGCCAATCCTCCATATATTCCTCATGATTATAATCCCATAGGCAGTTATCGCACTTCCTTTGTAATACCCTCCAATTGGGGTGGAAAAGAGGTAATGCTGAATTTTGGATCCATTTCAGGGATGGCGTACGTATGGTTAAACGGAAAGGAAGTTGGATATACCAAGGCGTCTAAAACTCCTGCAGAATTTAATATAACCAGGTTTTTAAAGCCAGGAAAAAACGTGCTTGCAGTACAGGTTTTAAGGTGGCATGACGGCAGTTACCTGGAGGACCAGGATTTTTGGCGCTTAAGCGGAATCGAGCGGGATGTTTATTTACACGCCCGTAACAAGAACCATGTGGTAGATTATGAGGTAAAGGCCGGACTTACTTCAGATTATAATAAGGGAACTATTTCATCGGACTTCACAGTAAAAACGCCAGCAAAGGGAACATATAAATTAAATGTTAAAGCTATTGGTCAGGATGGGAAAACTATTTACCAATCTTCTAAATCATTTACCGCTAATTCAGATCTGACCATGGTTAGTTTTCCTGAATCCACGGTTTCAGATATTCAGAAATGGTCGTCAGAATATCCGAATCTGTATAACTGGGTATTTAACTTAAAAGATCCCGGCGGTAAGGACTTAGAGTTCTCCGGAAATAAAATTGGATTCAGAAGGGTAGAAATAAAAAATGCCCAACTAATGGTAAACGGAGTTCCAATTTATGTTAAGGGGGTGAACCGCCATGAACATGATGAATTTCTGGGTCATGTTCCTACAAGGGAGCTGATGATAAAAGATCTTCAGTTGATGAAGCAGTTTAATATAAACACGGTTCGTACCTCTCATTACCCTAATGACGAATTATGGTATAAGCTATGCGATGAATATGGTATGTATCTGATTGATGAGGCTAATATTGAAGTACATGGAATGGGGGCAAATTATCAACGGAAATACGATACCATAGCACATCCGGCTTACCGTAAAGAATGGGCTCCGGCCTTCACAGACAGGATCAACCGAATGGTTGAGCGCGATAAAAATCATCCGTCAATCATTGTATGGAGTATGGGAAATGAGTGCGGTAATGGCCAAGTGTTTAAAGACTCGTATCTGTACCTTAAAAAGAGAGATGCGTCGAGGCCGGTCATGTTTGAGCAGTCAAGCAAAGACTGGAACACGGACATTGTAGCGCCTATGTATCCGCGTATCGATTCAATGAAAAGCTATGCCTCTAAGCCGCAGACTCGCCCTTTTATTATGTGCGAATATTCCCATGCAATGGGTAACAGCAACGGAAACTTCGATGAATACTGGAATATAATGTATTCTTCACCACATATGCAGGGTGGTTGTATCTGGGACTGGGTTGATCAGGGTTTTCATCAGGTTGACGCTTATGGAAGAAAGTTCTGGGCTTATGGCGGCGATCTGGGAAGCTATATGTTCCGTAATGACGAAAACTTTTGCGCTAACGGATTAGTGGATGCCAGCCGTAATCCTCATCCCGGCTTACATGAAGTGAAAAAGTTTTACTCGTACATTTTGTTCCCGTCTTTTGATATCAAGACAAAACGCTTAACCATCAAAAATCTTCATGACTTTACGGATTTGAATGCGTTTAACTTCAGGTGGGAACTTCTTGAAAACGGTAAAGTGGTGAAAACCGGAACCTTCAATTTGAATCTTGCGCCACGCCAAAGTGAAACGGTAACGTTTGATTTGCCGGTAATTACTAATTCAAGTGAGTATTTGTTAAATGTATATGCATTTACAAAGAATGCGCAGCCATTGGTTCCTGTAAATCATGAAGTTGCGCGTGAGCAATTTAAATTGAATGATGCAGGACAACTCTTTGAAAGTTATGCATCAAACCACACTTCAGGATCAGTAAAACAACAGAAGAAAGAGCAAATGCTTACCGTGTCTTCCGGCACCATTGAAGCGAAATTTAACACCAAAACCGGTGCTCTGGTCAGTTATACAAAAGATGACAAGCCTGTTCTGCAAAAAATGCCTGAACCTTATTTCTGGCGGGCACCAACAGATAATGACTGGGGTAACAAAATGCAGGAAGTAAGCGGCATATGGCGTACAGCCCATCATAATTTAAAGGTAAAAGATGTAGACGTTAAAGAAAAGGATGGAGAAGTGGGCGTGAGAGTGAATTATGCATTCGGTTTTAACAATGCGGCTTACACGCTGCTGTATACTTTCCTGAAGGATGGGTCTTTAAAAGTGGAGTCTTCAATGAAAGCGGATAATAAAGAATTGCCGGAAATGCCCCGCTTTGGAATGCGACTCGATTTGAACAAAACCTATCACAATCTGCAGTATTACGGACGCGGACCATGGGAGAACTATGAAGATCGTAAACACGCCTCTCAGATCGGGATCTATACAGATCTGGTTAAGAATCAGAACGTTGATTATATCCGCCCGCAGGCAAATGGTAACAGAACAGAGGCGAGATGGATTAAACTGACAGATGAAAAGGGTAACGGAATTTTAATAGAAGGCTTACAGCCGCTTAACTTTTCGGCCATGCCTTATTATGATGAAGATTTTGATGCAGGCAATACCAAGAAGAACAGGCACATTAATGATGTAGTGGAACGGCCTCTGGTAAATGTGCAGGTTGATTACAGGCAAAGGGGTGTCGGCGGAGATAACAGCTGGGGGATGCTTCCTCACGACCAATACAGACTAACAGACTTCAATTATTCTTACGGTTATATAATTAAGCCCTTATAAAGTCAGTAACGACTGATAGAAATTCGCTTTGTGATGCGATCATTCAACGATACTTTTTAAAATCCACAGATGAAGAAATTCAGCATATTACTTATATTTTTCCTGGTTTTTTATCATACAGGTTTCTCGCAGGGCAAACCTAACATCATTTATATTTTATGTGATGATATGGGTTATGGAGATTTAAGCTGTTACGGACAAAAAAACTTCAGCACACCCAACATCGATAAACTTGCAGCAACGGGAATAAGGTTTACGCAGCACTATGCCGGCAGTCCGGTTTGTGCGCCGTCCAGAGCGTCGCTCATGACAGGCAGGGATCCCGGACATTCAAGGATCCGGGGCAATTATGAAAACGGCCCTAACGGTTTTGGTGCCGGCCTGGAATTACAGGATCGCGATGTCACGTTAGCAGAGGTTGCTAAAATGGCAGGATATCAAACAGCATTAATTGGTAAATGGGGGATGGGCATTACGTCAACAACAGGTGCACCTGAAAAACAAGGTTTCGACTTTATGTACGGGTTCCTTAATCAGGCCCATGCACACTATCAGTTTCCTGATTATTTGTTCCGCGATGGAAAAAAAGAGGAAATTAAGGAAAATGAAAACGGGAGGAAGGGCGCTTACACTAATGATCTGTTTACCCGTGAGGCTTTAACCTATCTTAAAAAACAAGAGAGAGGAAAACCGTTTTTCTTATATCTGGCTTACGTTACGCCACACGCGGAATTGGTAGTACCCGATGACAGCATATTTAACAGCTTCAAAGGAAAATTTCCGGAAATTCCTTTTGTTACAGGGAAACAGGGTAGCAATGGGAAAAGCAACTTCGGCGCTTATGGAAGTCAGGATTATCCTGCGGCTGCCTATGCATCTATGGTAGTCCGGATTGATCGGGATGTTGCCAGGTTGAAAGCGCAGCTGGTGCGCTTAGGCATGGATGAAAATACGATCATTATGTTCAGCAGTGATAATGGTTCGCATAAAGAAGGTGGTGCAAACCCTGCTTTTCATAACAGCAATGGTGGTTTAAGAGGAGCAAAACGAGATCTTTATGAAGGTGGTATCAGGGAGCCATTTATTGTAAACTGGCCCGGTAAAATTAAAGGCGGACAGGTATCTGCTCACATTTCGGCGTTCTGGGATATCATGCCAACCTTCGCCGAAATTATGAATGTTGACTTAACCGAAAAGAGAATTCCAACGGAGGGAATTTCTTTGATGCCCGTTTTGAAGGGAATGCCTGCACAGCAGAAAAAGCATGCCTGGTTGTACTGGGAATTTCATGAAAATAAAACATCAGATCAGGCGGTTAGAATAGACGACTGGAAAGCTATACGCCATGATCCTGAAGGTAATATTGAGCTCTATAATTTAAAAACGGATAGAGGAGAAACGAATGATGTAGGCGCTAGTAATCCGGCAATGGTTGCCAGGATAAAAAAGGTAATGGATTCTGCGCGCACGCCGGATCCTCAATGGCCTTTAAAGACCGGCAACAGCTCAAAAACAGGAAAAAGTGGCGGTAATTAATTGTGTTATTATTTAAGATCAAGTGAAACGAATAAAATTGCTTTTTGTACTGTTTTGCACAGTACACGCATTAAGCGCGCAAACTATACTTCCAACTCCGGAGGTGTTTATAGTCAATAAAGGGGAATATCGCATGCCCGGACATGTTAAGGTTAGTGTAAATGATACACAAAGCTATTTTTTGCCTTTTATGAAGGAGGTGCTAAAAGCTCAGGTGGGCAGCAGCATGTCAGTTTCCAAAAATCCGGATAAGGGCGATATCGTTTTTATACTTGATAAAAGCAAGGCTGACGAAGCTTATGAGCTCACCATTAATCCGAAAAAAATCGAGATCAGGGCATCCGGGGAGGGCGGGTTTTTTTATGCCGTTCAGTCGATAAATCAACTGCTTATCGGCAATTCATCCGGAAAGCTTCCGTGCGCAGTCATTAAGGATGCACCGCGTTATAAGCTCAGAAGCTTTCTCCTCGATTCAGGCCGCCAATATCAAAAGGTTTCTACCATAAAGAAATATCTGGATATGATGGCTATGCTTAAGATGAACACATTTCACTGGCACCTTACCGAAGGATTGGGCTGGCGGCTGGAGATAAAAAAATATCCGGAACTAACCAGGAAAGGAGCTTTTGTAGGCACAGATGCGGAGCAGCAGGGGTTTTATACCCAAAAAGATGTTAAAGAAATTATCCGCTATGCTTCGGCCCGGAATATTACCGTAATGCCCGAAATAGATATGCCGGGGCATGCCGAAGCTGCATTAGCGGCATATCCGCAATTCAGTTGTTTTGGTCAAAGTCCGGGTCTCAAAAAAGGCCAGGCATTTTCCGAAAATATATTCTGTGCCGGAAAGCCGCAGACAATGACTTTCCTTAAAGATGTGCTGAATGAGGTTTGTGAATTGTTTCCCTCAAATTATATCCATGTTGGTGGTGACGAAGCTCCTAAAGGAAATTGGAACAGATGTCCTGATTGTCAGGCGCTTATAAAGCGAAAAAATCTTAAAAATAGCGAACAATTACAAGCTTACTTTTCTGCTGATATTGCCGGTTATTTAAAGTCAAAGGGCAAAAAAGCCGTTTTCTGGGATGAGGTTTTAAATGAAGAAGATTATGAATTACCTGATAACGTAGTTGTACATTGGTGGGGTTATCGGGCGCGGAAAGAAAAGCCGCTATTTACCGCCATTAAGAAAGGATACGAGGTGATTTGCGGAACAAACTATTACACCTATCTCAATTTCCCTTTAACGCCATGGAAAGGATATCAGGAAAACAGAACGGTAGACATCCGGCAGATCTATGAGCAGAATCCGTCCATGAACCGGGATTCGAATTCATTGGTGATCGGAATGAGTTGCGCCCTGTGGACCGACGATAACGTAAGAGAATCAATGATTGACCAGCGCTTATTCCCCCGGATTTTTGCACTTGCTGAACAAATGTGGTATAGAGGACAACTGATCTCATTCGAAGATTATTATAAAAAGATACAGCAGGTGAGGCCATACTTTGAAAAGCTCGGATATGAGTACGGGCCCGGCCTTAGATCGGAAGTGCCCGCTAACTACAGCTGGGAGTAATATCTGTCCCTGTGATCAAACCTTTTGACAATTTATGATTCCAAAGTACTCAACGATTTCAAACCGAATATGATACGATTCAAATATCTTCTTTTATCCTGTTCACTGCTTCTTTCGTGCAATCTTCTTAATGCGCAACAAAGTAAGAAGCCCAATATCCTGCTGATTTTTGCGGACGATCTGGGGTACATGGATTGTGCCTTCAACGGCAGCAAGACATTTGAAACGCCTAATTTAGACGCGTTAGCAAAACAGGGCATGCTTTTTACTAATGCCTATGCGGCGGCCGGTAATTGCGCTCCAAGCCGGGCGGCACTGATTAGCGGAAAATACTCTCCGATGCATGGGGTTTATGCCGTGGGAAGCACCACTCGGGGACCGGTTGAAAAGATGAAACTGGTGCCGGTAAAAAACACCAATGATCTTAGTCCACACTTTGTTACTGTTGCGGAGGCTTTAAAGACACAGGGTTATGCTACCGGTATTTTCGGAAAATGGCATCTTGGAAAAAAAGAAAACGAGAGTCCGGAGGCACAGGGTTTTGACGTTTATTTCGACAGCAGAAAAGATAATCCGAATAAGCGACGGAATGAGCCGGAAGATCCAAAGGGAATATTTTCATTAACCCGGGAAGCCTGCAAGTTCATGGAATCAAATAAAGACAAGCCTTTCTTTACTTATTTAGCCCACCATGCTATCCATGGCAGTATTGAATCACGGCCTTCCAGCATAGAAAAGTTCACCAAAAAAGGTATGGATAGCAAAACGGCATTGTACGCAGGAAGTATCTATGACCTGGATGCAAGTGTGGGGTTAATTTTAAAGTTTTTAAAAGAAACCGGCCTTGATAAAAATACCCTTGTAATTTTTACAAGTGATAATGGTGCTACGCAGCAGTCAAGCCAGGAACCTTTAAGAGGAAATAAAGGCGCTTATTATGAAGGCGGAATCCGCGAACCCTTCATCGCCTTCTGGCCAAATAAGATCAAAGCCGGAACGGTCACTCATACGCCGATAATAAACCTGGATCTTTATCCGACATTCCTTGCTGCCGCAGGAAAGACGCCGCACAATTTGGATGGAGAAAATCTCCTTCCAATAATGCTGGGAAAAAAATCCACAACCGAAAGAGCCTCTGTTTTCTGGCACTTTCCAGGTTACCTGGACAAGCCTGTCATTCGCGGTAGAGACAAAACTTTCAGAACACGGCCGGTGTCAGTCATCCGTAAAGGAGACTGGAAATTGCATTTATTTCATGAAGAATGGTTGCTTGATGGTGGAAAAGCTAAACTTGAAGCTAACAACGCGATTGAATTATATAATTTGAAGGATGATGTGGGAGAACGGAAGAATTTATCCCGGATCAATACCGCTAAAAGAGATGAACTGTTAAATGATCTTTTAAAATGGATGAAAGAAAAGAAAGCGCCCATGCCCACGCCGATCACAGCTACAAACAAGCCCGTTAGTGATAATAGCGCCGAGGAGTAAGGTGGTTTATTCTTTTGATAGATATTTTTATCCTTTTTTAAGAGTCTCAGCAACGACCATTTATTCATATATGAATTAAGAAAACCAGACCCTACATACCTGTAAAATCATGAGCAAGTTTATACAAAGTGTTACCCATCTTATTTTTATCACTGTCCTTAGCATCACCGGAGCTGCTTTTGCACAGCAGAAGCCAAACATTCTATGGCTGGTTACTGAAGACCTGAGTCCGTATTTGCGCAGTTATGGAAATACACTGGTGCGTACACCGAACCTTGATTCGCTTGCTGCCAACGGAATCCGCTTTACGCAGGCCCACTCAAACGGAACCCAGTGTTCCCCTTCCAGGTCGACTCTTATTTCGGGGATATATTCGGTAAGTCTGGGTACAGATATCCACCGTGAAAAGCGGCCGGTACCCGATCAGTTTTATTTCCCAAAATATTTAAGGGAAGCCGGATATTATACAACAAATAATGCCAAGCAGGATTATAACAATAAAAAAACCCCGGAGGATGTTTGGAATGAATCCAGCGGGAAGGCCAGTTATTTAAAAAGAACAGATAAATCACAACCTTTCTTCGCAGTTTATAACTGTGGAATTACTCATATGACAAGGGTTGCAACGCACAACGTTGAGGGCAGATCTCCCCGTACCGTTTCTAAGAGCGCCGTAAGCGTTCCAAAGTATATTCCCGATCTTCCTGAGGTTCGGGATGATATTGCCTGGAATATGGATGCTGTAATGCTGATGGATAAATGGATTGGTGATAAGCTTAAAGAATTGAGAGAAAGCGGAGAAGCAGAAAATACCATCGTGTTCTTTTACTCTGATCATGGGGGCACTGTACCGCGTGGTAAGGCTTATGTTTACGAAAGCGGTACCCATGTTCCTTTCATTGCTTACTTTCCCAAAAAATGGCAGCATTTAGCGGGAACCAGGCTGCCTGCAACCTCAGACCGTCTGATCTCGTTTGTCGATCTTGCACCAACTATATTCGCTTTAACCAATATTAAAACTCCGGAGTTTATGGTGGGAAAGCCTTTCTTTGGAAAAGATTCTCAAAAACCTGAAAATCAAAGGAAATACATATTTACGTTCAGAAGCAATCAGGGTCCGGCGTATGCGCCGTCAAGAGCAATAACCGATGGTCGTTACAAATTAATATGGAACTTTCAGAGTGCGTACCCTAATGGAACCCGCCAGGATTATCAATGGCAGATGCCGGCCCAGCAGGCTTGGGATATAGCAAACATCCGGAATAAGTTAAGCCCGCTGGAGAAGAAATTCTGGGTTCCGGTAGAGCCGTTAGAGCTCTATGATCTGCAAAAGGATTCATTGGAAACGCTTAATCTTGTCGGCAATAAATCCTATGCTAAGATATTGGATGAGTTAAAAGCCGTTTTGCATAAAGAATTGATCACTAATCAGGATCTGGGTTTTACGCCGAGGGATTATCGTCTGACGTTACAGCAAAACGGCGCGATGTATGATGTCGTCAAAAAGAGCAAGACTAATATCGATAAACAGATCATGGCTGCGGAGACAGCTTCCTATCGCAGTTTAACGCACCTTAAAACGTTAATTGGGTATTTGTCAGATGCAGACCCTGTTGTTCAGTATTGGGGTGCAAGCGGTCTTTGCGGCCTGGCTAAGGCAGGCAGCCTGAAAAAAATGCCGCCGGAAGCTACAGCGTATTTTAAAAAGAATGATGCCTTACCTGAAGCTAAATGTTTGCTTGCAGAGGCAATGGTATATACTTCTAACGACTCTGCTGCTTTAAACTATCTGTTGGCGAAAATAGAGGAAGGCCTGGGTGCAGCAGCTGCGGGAATGCAGAATCTCGGAGATAAAGCAAAACCCGTAAGTAAGCAATTATCAGCATTGCTGAATGAGAAAAAAGGAAAGATGAAATTTCTCATCCGCTCGGCATTAATAAATACCGGCGATCTTCCCTATTCGGAATTATATACGCCTGGCGAGAAAGTCGGCGATTAATCCGTCTGAAATTAATATATATTCACTATGAAAATAGAAAAAATGATCTTGAACCTGGCAGTTCTCCTTTTTATGGGAACAATCAGCTTTGCCCAAAAGAAGCCTAATATTATACTGATTATGGGTGATGATCTTGGAATGGAAACCATCGGTGCTTATGGCAATGACGACAAACTCACTCCTCATCTGGACAAGCTGGCCGCAGATGGTATGTTGTTTCAAAACTGTTATTCCACCCCGCTTTGTACGCCCTCACGCGTTCAACTGATGACCGGAAAATATAATCATCGCAACTATACGGGATTCGGTATCCTCGATCCGAAGGAAAAGACATTTGGACACTACCTGAAGCAACTGGGTTACGAAACCTGTATTGCCGGTAAATGGCAGCTGCTTGGCAATGAAAAGCAGGTCGCGCTTGCTAAAGGGGCTACCGGAAGTTATCCGCAACAGGCGGGGTTCGACAAGTTTGCCGTTTGGCAGGTTGATAAGCTGGGATCAAGGTATAAGGATCCAACCATATATACAGACGAGCGTAAATCTGTGGTGATGAAAGGTGAATATGGAGATAAATTCTTTACAGACTATATCGAAAAGTTTATTGCCGGTAACAGAAAGAAACCTTTCTTTATATACTATCCTATGGCGTTGACACATGATCCTTTTGAGCCTACACCATTTTCAGCTGATTTTGGTAAAGAGCGTAAGGAGAAGATCGATGATCCTGTATATTTTAAGGATATGGTGCGGTATATGGACCATCTTGTGAACCGTATTACAAAGAAACTGGATGAATCGGGGATCCGCGAAGAAACGGTGATCATGTTCATTGGCGATAATGGTACCAGCCCGCAAATCGTCTCCAGATTCAAAGGAGGAGAGTATAAAGGTGCCAAAGGTCAGACTATTGCCAGGGGAACCCATGTGCCCATGATCGTGAACTGGAAAGGCAGGATCAAGCCCGGCTCGGTGAATTCGTCATTGATCGATTTTTCAGATTTTCTGCCTACGCTGCTTGATATTGCCGGCAGTTCAGGGAAAGTGCTTCCGGTAAAGGATGGCGTAAGTTTCTATCCGCAGCTGGCGGGAAACATGACTAAAAACCGGCCATGGGTCTTTACGCATTATGAGCCGAATTGGGGCAAATATGTTAGAAAGACCTATGTACATAATAAAGATTGGAAACTGTATGC
>DASWTL010000273.1:0-24403 GCA_036402155.1 Sphingobacteriaceae bacterium
AATATACACGCATTCCCAAGCAGTATTGAACGCGAGCATTTCCAAAAGGCAAGACGCAAAAACTCCGAGCCTATAGATCAAAAGTCAATACCTAATCCAAAGCTTGGATTTTATGGGGTTATAGACGAACGTTTTGATATTGAGCTTATCGATAAAATTGCTGAGAAAAAGCCAGAATGGCAGATAATTTTATTGGGTCCCGTTGTTAAAATTGATCCGGAAACACTTCCCAAACGTACCAATATTCATTATCTGGGCTCTAAAAATTACCAGGATCTCCCCATGTACCTTTCAGGATGGAATGTAGCGTTATTACCTTTTTTGTTAAATGATGCCACTAAATACATAAGTCCAACCAAAACTCCTGAATACCTTGCCGCAGGAAAACCTGTTGTTTCAACACCTATTACAGACGTTGTTAAGCCTTATGGAACAGAGGGTTATGTGAAAATAGCTCATAACGCTCAAGAATTCATCAAGGCTATTGAACAACAATTGAAAAACTCTGATGAAAAATGGTTATCCAGGGTAGATAAGTTCCTGGCCAAAAATTCCTGGGATATAACCCAGGGCAAAATGTTTGAGTTAATAAAAACATCTATTAAAAATAAAGAAACCCTTGCAGCGTAATGTTTGATTATTTGATTGTAGGAGCAGGATACGCAGGAAGTGTATTGGCAGAAAGACTGGCATCAGTAGAAAATAAAAAAGTACTATTAATAGATAAAAGAAATCATATAGGTGGTAATGCCTATGATTATTATAATGAGGCAGGAATATTAATTCATAAATACGGGCCGCATATATTTCATACCAACAGCAAAGATGTGTTTGATTATCTTTCAAAATTTACTGAATGGCGTAATTATCAACACAAAGTATTGGCTTGCGTAGATGGGCAATTAGTTCCCATGCCGATAAATTTAACCACAATAAATAAATTACATGGCTTGAATCTTAGTTCTGAAGAGGTTGAAGACTTTTTTGCAAGTCGCGCTGAACACATTAAAGAGGTTCGCACCTCTGAGGATGTAGTTGTAAGTAAGGTAGGGCGTGAATTGTATGAGAAATTCTTTCGTGGATATACACGTAAACAATGGGATCTTGATCCCTCTGAACTCCATGCATCTGTAGCTGCACGGGTTCCTACCAGAATTAATAAAGATGATCGGTATTTTACAGATATCTATCAGGTTATGCCTTTATATGGTTATACCAAAATGTTTGAGAATATGCTTGATCATCCGAATATAAAGATCATGCTTAACACGGATTATAAAGAGATCCGGGATGAAATAAACTACAAAAAGATAATCTACACCGGGCCGGTTGATGAATATTTTGATTATAGATATGGCAAACTTCCGTACCGGTCTATAGACTTTAAGTTTGAAACCAAAGATCAGAAAGTATTCCAGGAAACAGGCACTATCAATTATCCTAATGATTATGCATTCACACGAATCACGGAATTTAAATATCTGACAGGCCAGAAACATAAAAAAACAACTATTGTGTATGAATTCCCTCAAGCAGAAGGAGATCCCTATTATCCCATCCCGAGGACAGAGAATGCAGAATTGTATAAAAAGTATCAAATACTTGCTGAACAACTTACAAATACCTATTTCGTAGGTCGGTTAGCTACCTATAAGTACTATAATATGGATCAGGTAGTAGCACAGGCATTATCGCTGTTCAGGAAAATTCATTCACAACCTACTGTTTCAGATAAAGCAGCTACTATCAATGGAAACGGCCTCCTGCAATCAAAAAGTTGAAATTTGGGGTGGAATAGAGTGTTCTATTAACCGGGTATCAGACAATTTTCAGGACCAATGTCTGTATTCCGGACATTATACAAGACCAAATGATATACGTAACATTGCTAAGCTTGGAATAAAAAAAATGCGGTATCCGGTGTTATGGGAAAAACATAAACCTGGAATTGTAACAGAAATTGACTGGCGCTTTTGCGAAAAAGGCCTTAATGAGCTTAAGGAAAATAATATTGAAACTATTGTAGGTTTGGTACACCATGGAAGCGGTCCCGAATACGTAAGCTTTTTCAATGATACCTTTGCCAATCATTTTGCTTCATATGCAAGACAGGTTGCAGAAAAGTTCCCGTGGATAACTTTATACACCCCAATTAACGAGCCCCTTACTACTGCCAGATTTTGTGGATTATACGGTTTGTGGTATCCTCATGGAAAAAGTGACTATGAGTTTCTAACTATTCTACTGAGCGAATGTAAAGCTACCATACTGGCTATGAAGGCATTAAGGGAAATTAACCCTGAAGCTAAACTTGTTCAAACTGAAGATCTTGGAAAAACACACAGTACACCTCTGCTTAAATATCAGGCCGATTTTGAAAATGAACGCCGGTGGTTAGCTATCGATCTTCTTTGCGGAAGAGTAAATCCAGCTCATGAACTATGGAAATACTTCATAAAATCAGGAATTCCGGATAGTGAGTTGTATTTTTTTATTGATAACCCATGTCCGCCTGATATTCTGGGATTCAATTATTATTTGACTTCTGAAAGGTATATCGATGAGACGCTTGAGCTATATCCTGCGCACACTCAAGGTGGGAACAATAAGCATAAATATGCAGATGTAGAGGCAGTTCGGGTGCCCATAAAGCAAGATGGAGTTGAAAATTTATTAACAGAGGCGTGGAACAGATTTAAGTTACCTCTTGCCATAACAGAGGTTCATCTGGGTTGTACCCGTGAGGAGCAACTTCGATGGGTCAATCATGTGTGGAATGTGGTAAATAAGTTAAATAATGAAGCAGTTGATATCAGGGCGCTTACAGTTTGGTCATTATTAGGATCTTATAATTGGTGTAACCTTCTCACTTCTAATTCAGGAACCTATGAATCGGGAGCTTTTGATGTAAGATCTGGTGAGTTGAGACCTACTGCTTTATCCGGGTTGATTAGATCATTGTCACATAATGCTCCATTTAATCATCCGGTTTTAGAGGTTGAGGGGTGGTGGAATCGCGATTCCAGGATTCTTTATGCAAATAATGTTCCCTCTCGCGATACAAAAACCATGACTTTAAAAGCATCTAAACCAAATTTAATAATCGGGAAAACAGGAACACTCGGAAATGCATTTGCTCGAATTTGTGAATCGAGAGCAATATATGCTCATGTTCTATCAAGAAAGGATTTAAACATCTGTCATGTACATGAAATTGAAAAAGTCATTTTGCAATTAAAACCCTGGGCTATAGTTAATACCGCTGGATTCGTTAGAGTAGACGATGCAGAAAATGACGCAGATAGTTGCTTCCAAACTAATGCAATAGGACCGGACAATCTGGCAAAAGCCTGTTTGAAGTATGGAATTAAACTTTTAACTTTTTCTTCAGATATGGTTTTTGATGGCGCCAAAAACAACACCTATGTTGAAAATGATGGGGTTGCTCCATTAAATGTTTATGGACAAAGTAAAGTGATGGCAGAACAGTTAACGCTGGCAACTAACCCGGACGTGTTAGTAGTACGGACAAGTGCTTTTTTTGGGCCATGGGATATGTATAATTTTGTATATGGAGCTCTAAAATCTTTTAAGAATAATCAGAGGTACATGGCTGCATCAAACATTTTTATCTCACCTACCTATGTGCCTGATCTGGTGAATACCAGTCTCGACCTTTTGTTAGATAACGCTTCAGGTGTTTGGCATCTGGCTAACTCTGGCGAAACTTCATGGGCCTCATTAGCAGAAGAAATCGCCAGAAGAGGAGGGTATAGCCTGTCTTTAACGCACTCAGTTTCATCAGAAGACCTGAACTGGATTGCTAAACGCCCGCAATATAGCGCCATGAAAAGCCAAAAGGGGATTGTTTTGCCCTCTTTAGATGATGCTTTAAGCCGGTTTTTTAATGATCAAAAAGTGATAGCTGTATAGTGAATTCATCAGGAATCAATTCATAAATAATTAAACCTTTTAGAAATAGAGATGTTAAATTTTTAAACAACATCTAATTAATTAAAAATTGATAACTATGAAACAGCAATCAAAAACCATGTCACCTGTTAATGCAGAAAAGGACAAATCGGCCTTATTAAAGCTTTTTACCGACGAGGTGAAAGATATTTACTGGGCAGAAAAGTATCTGTTAAAATCTTTACCTAAAATGGCAAAAGGATCTACTTCCGAAGAGTTACGATCTGCTATTGAAAAACATATAACAGAAACTGAAAATCAGATAACCCGGTTAGAACAGGTGTTTGGAATATTAGGCAAGGCCGCTCAGGGTAAGAAATGCGATGCGATGGAAGGACTTGTTGAAGAGGGAAAAAGCATCTTAGAGGATACCGAAGAAGGCTCAATGACCCGCGATGCCGGTATTATTTCAGCTTCCCAGAAAATTGAGCACTATGAGATTGCTTCCTATGGAACTCTTAGAACACTGGCAAATGTATTAGGCCTTACTGATGCTGCTGATCTATTGGAACAAACATTAGAAGAAGAGAAACAAACTGATGTTAATCTAACTATAATTGCAGAAGGATTTATAAACGAATCTGCATCCAAAGAGCAGGAGTAAATCATGTAAATATGATAAAAAAGCCTTCTCAACTAATTTTGAGAGGGCTTTTTATTTCCGTCCGGATAAATACTTGAAATTATTAACTAACTCTTTATAAAGTCAACTAAATCCTTGTTGAATTTATCTCTTTCAGTTACTAATAATCCGTGGGGGGCACCATTGTAAACTTTATATATTGAATCAGGTATTAATTGTGACGCATGTTCACCGGTAGGTTTTATTGGAACTATATTGTCTGCATCGCCATGGATAACTAATGCAGGAACATTTATGGCATTCATTTCCGCTCTGAAATCAGTCTCTCCAAAAGCATGTACGCAATCAATAGTGGCTTTCGGTAAAGCTTGCATACCTAATGCGAGATTCCAATCAAGCAATGACTGGCTAACCGGCTGATTATTTTCATCAACTCCATAAAAGACCTTTAATAATCCGGCTAAGAAATCTCCGCGGTCATTCTCTAAAGCGTTAATTATGTTATCGAACACCTCCTTAGGAACTCCATCGGGATTATCCGATGTTTTTAATGTGAATGGAGCAATTGAAGCAAGTAGTACAACTTTTGATACTCTCTTTCCCCCATGACGGCTAAAGTAACGAACAACTTCTCCTCCGCCCATTGAAAATCCCACCAATGTGACATTTTCCAAATTCAAGTGGTCTATAACAGATTTAAGATCATCAGCAAATGTATCATAATCATATCCAGACCATGGTTTATCCGATTTTCCGAATCCCCGACGATCATATACAATGCATCGAAATCCTAAAGCGGGTAATACACGGGTTTGATATTCCCACATTTGGTGATCTAATGGCCAGCCGTGAATAAATACAATGGGATGACCAGTTCCCCAATCTTCGTAAAACAATTCAACCGGACCACCGTCTGAGTTTTGAGACTTTATAAATTTCATTTCAAAGAGTTTAAATAAGGATATGCATCTATGAACCCATAATGATTTTAAATCGGAGAAATTTAGTTAAATAAGTTAACTAAATAAAAAAAACAAGCCATTGAGTGAAGGCTTGTTTTTTAAGTTAAAATGACGCTTGTTACTTTAAGCTATCCCTTAATGCTTTGATACGATCATGAGAGTGTTTTAGCTTTTGTTGCTGTTCTGAAATAAGCGTATGCAGATATTCAGGAACATGTTCTTCAGATAATGCAGCCTTATATGATTTTTGAGCAGCATCTTCTCCATATTCACAGCTGGAAAGAATTGACTTACGATCATGACCCGTAAAGGCAGCTTTTACATCCATCCATGCCCTGTAAATTTTTCCGTTGGTGGTTGTGCCGGTTTCAGCATCTGCTCCCGCAGCACTGATTTCAGTGGCAAGTTCCATCTTAAATGTCTGGCTTTCTTTCATCATAGTTCTGAATACTTCTTTCAGATCAGAATCCTCATCTTTTAATTCTTTAATTGCGCGTTCATATCCCACAATTCGATCATTATTAATCTGAAGTAAGTCGTTCAAAACTTCTGCTGTTACTGTTGTGGTTTCCATAATCTTAGGTATTAATGTACTCATTTAACTATGCAATATTCGTTCCATCTGTACTTCAGAAGAACTATTCATCACTGATAATTATAAGATTAATGTGTAAAAAACCGTATTAATTATACCTTAAACTCAAACAGATACTATGAATATCAAAATAAGAGGGAACTTTCTCAAAATAGATTTGTTGTGATTGCAAAAACCTTAAATTATGACAGATTCAAATACTAATAACAACCCTGACCAAAAACCCGCGATCGAAACCAATTACGAAGAGCATCAGCAAAATCCCGGACCCTCTAAAGAAGCAATCGTTGAGGAAGATAAAAACGGAGCTTCAAAAGTATTAAAGTGGATAATACCAGGCGTGATCATTCTATTAGTGATTATCTGGTTTTTCTTTAAATAGTAGCTTTATGCTAAATCACTCTAAAAATATCGAAGTAATACTCAAATAAAATTTATGAAATTAACGATTAGCTTATTCTTTATAACCTTCATACTTTTTTCATGTCAGCTGAAGGAGCAGGCTGAAGAATTACAGGCTCTTAAAGAATGTACTTATGAAGTAGTATCTGCAGATAGTATATATCTTTCCAATATTAATGTCTCCAATCTTATAAAAGAAAATTCCCTGGATCTGATCAATGCACCTCAGCTTGCATTTTCTTATTTACAAAAAACAATGCCTTTTAATGCTATTGTGAATTTGAAAATCACAAACCCAGGCACTCAAGAAGCAGCTATTAACGAATTTGAGTATAAGGTGTTTATTAAAGATACCGAAATCACTCAGGGATATTACGATAAAAAGATCAGTATACCACCAAATGGCGGCACCACACTGGTTCCGGTACGAATTAATCAGGATGTATACCCTTTGATATCTAGTCCTGGCAATCAAACCGCTGTATCAGATTTTTTTGGTTCAAAAGAGGAAAAGACCGCCATAATCACTCTTAAAATAAAACCTTCTATTGCTATTGGCAGTGAAATGATAAAATACCCTGATTATATCTCGGTAGATAAAACTGTATCCAATAAAAAAATGATATCTTATCTTGAAAGCATGAGTAATAGAAACTCTTCCCAGGATACCGTACTTAATGGGACAAATCCCTGAATCTATTAATATTTTGTGCTTTAAAATGTATAATTGTATATTTTTAAAGGATTAAAAATAATTAAGCTTCATAGTTCCGAAAGAGTTCCTTCGGGCTATGAAAAAACAAATTGTATTCTGATGAACAAAGTATATTCAACTATAATCGTAATGGCCTTGCTTTTCTCTTCCTGCTCTTCAGACAAATTGGAGGGCAAATGGCAATATGATGGCGGTGTTTATAATGATAAACCCAAAGAAGCTGCTCCTGATTTTGTACTTCAGCGGACATATACCAAAGATAAATATGAAGCTCATACTGTAGAAAATGGCGTTCAGGGAGAAAAATATGCCGGCGGTGATTATAAAATTGTAGGCGACTCTCTTTTTCTTACAGGAACATTTAGTTCTCAGGCATCACAACTTGTTGGTATTACCCAAAAATATCAGTTTAAAATTGAAGGGAAGAAATTAACTACCCGCGGTGTTTTGCCCAATGGTATGAAGGTAGAAGAGTACTGGAAAAAAGTGGATTGATTTTATCTGATATAACTTTTTCATTCTCTATCAGGTATATTGAGTTTATCTTAAACAGCTCATTTATTGATCCAGCTTTTAATAGAGTTAAATCAGTCAAAACTTTTCAACAGGGCGGTTAAAACAAGCTTATTTTATTAACTTCGCAAATCGCAGTATAGCGATCTTATTGCTTGTTACAATAATTTTAGAAAAGGACATCTTATAAAATGGCTGAAGACACAGAGAACGAAAATTTAGTTCCCAGTAACGACCGAATTATCCCTATAAATATTGAAGAAGAAATGCGCGCCGCTTACATCGATTATTCGATGTCAGTTATAGTTGGCCGTGCATTGCCTGATGTTAGAGATGGATTAAAACCGGTACATCGCAGGGTTTTATATGGAATGCTCGATCTGGGTGTTACCAGTACAAAACCTTATAAAAAATCTGCACGTATCGTAGGGGATGTACTGGGTAAGTACCATCCGCATGGCGATTCTTCAGTATATGATACAATGGTTCGTATGGCGCAGCCATGGAGTTTACGCTACCCGCTGGTTGATGGACAGGGAAATTTTGGATCAGTTGATGGTGATAGTCCGGCGGCAATGCGTTATACAGAAGCCAGGTTGAAAAAGATTGCGGAAGAAATGCTGGCCGACATTAATAAGGACACCGTCGACTTCCAGCTTAACTTTGATGATTCCCTGCAGGAGCCTACTGTGCTTCCGACAAGGATCCCTAATTTATTGGTGAATGGATCTTCGGGTATTGCTGTAGGTATGGCTACCAACATGCCTCCGCACAACCTTACTGAAGTAGTTAACGCAATTGTTGCCTTTATAGATAACCGTGACATTGATATTGCCGGCTTAATGCAATATGTAAAAGCTCCCGATTTCCCTACCGGAGGTATTATTTATGGTTATTCAGGAGTGCAGGACGCTTTTGAAACTGGCCGCGGACGTATTGTTATGCGTGCAAAGGCAGAAATTGAAACCTATAAGAATGACCGTGAACGAATTATTGTTACGGAGATTCCATACCAGGTGAATAAGGCTAATATGATTGAGCGTACGGCCGAGCTGGTTAACGAGAAAAAGTTAGAAGGGATATCAGAAATTCGCGATGAGTCAGACCGTGAAGGTATGCGGATAGTTTATGAGATTAAACGGGAAGCAAATGCCTCAATCGTATTAAATAATTTATACAAATACACCGCTTTACAGACATCATTCAGCGTTAATAATATTGCTCTTGTTCATGGCCGGCCTATCTTGCTGAATCTGAAAGATATGATCAAACATTTTGTTGATCATCGTCATGAAGTGGTTATCAGACGTACAAAGTTTGAACTTGCTGAAGCTGAAAAACGTGCACATATTCTTGAAGGTTTACTTATAGCTTTAGATCACCTCGACGAAGTTATTAAGCTGATACGCAGCTCAGAAACTCCTGAAGATGCGCGCACAGGATTGATGGAGAAATTCGGATTATCCGATATTCAGGCCAGAGCGATCCTGGATATGACGCTTCGCCGCTTAACAGGACTTGAACGCGATAAGATCAAGGAAGAATATGCAGAATTAATGAAGACCATTGATTACTTAAAATCTGTTCTTGCTGATGAGTCGCTACGGATGCAGATCATTAAAGATGAGCTGGCGGAAGTGCGGGAGAAATATGGTGATGAACGCAGAACCTCCATTACGCACTCTGCCGAAGATATGCGTATGGAAGATTTTATCGTTGATGAGGATGTCGTAATTACTATTTCGCATGAAGGATATATTAAACGTACTCCTTTAACTGAATACAAGACACAGGGCAGGGGTGGAAAAGGTTCAATGGGATCGCAATCACGTGATCAGGATTTTATTGAACACATTATTACTGCATCTGCGCATAATTACATGTTATTCTTTACAGAAGCGGGACGTTGTTTCTGGCTCCGGGCATTTGAAATTCCTGAAGGTACCCGGACAAGTAAAGGACGGGCAATTCAAAATATTATTAATATTCCTAAAGAAGAAAAGATTAAAGCCTATATCCGGGTTATCAATCTTAAGGACCAGGAATATCTTGAGAATAACTTCATCATCATGTGTACTAAGAAAGGTACCATCAAAAAGACGTCGCTTGAAGCCTATTCCCGTCCACGGGCAAATGGAATTAATGCGATTAATATCAATGAAGGCGACCAGTTATTAGAAGCATGTCTGACAAACGGAAGCAGTGAGATCGTAATGGCTTTACGCTCAGGCCGTGCTATCAGGTTTAACGAATCTACCGTTCGACCGATGGGTCGTACCGCTACCGGGGTTAGAGGTGTTACATTGGGTCATGCCGGAGATGAGGTAGTTGGAATGATTGCAATTAACGACAAGGAAGAAACTACTGTTTTGGTAGTATCCGAAAAAGGTTATGGTAAACGAACCGACATTGAGGACTACCGGGTTACTAACCGTGGTGGAAAGGGCGTTAAAACCATTAATATTACGGATAAGACCGGTGAATTGGTTGCAATTAAAGATATTACAGATAAAGATGATCTGATGATCATAAATAAATCTGGTATTGTTATCAGAATTGCTGCCGGTGAGTTAAGGACAATGGGAAGGGCGACGCAGGGAGTTCGATTAATTTCTTTGAAAGGTGATGATGAAATTGCTTCTGTAGCAAAAGTTGATCATGAAGAAGATATAATTGAAGAACCAACTAACCTGGAGAACGAAGCAGAAGACAACAATTTAAATGAGGATTCGTTACCAGATAGTGAATAAAACGTCCTTTTTAAAATAGTTAATGCAACGGGTATTATTTGTTTTTTCTTTTCTGTTTCTTATCACATCACAGATTCATGCACAATCTTTGATCAAGGAAGCGATGAATAGCTTTGCTTTATATGGTAAGAAGCAAAAAATAACTGACCTTGAAAATGCACGAAAAAAGATTGATGCACTTTATACAACAAAGAAAGATTCTAATGTATATAGAAATAACCTGGTAAGGGGTCTTATCTATTCAACGTTGGCTGTTGTTGATGTAAACAGAAAATACACCTATAAAAAAGATCCGATAGAAGAAGCCACTTTTTCTTTGAGACTTTTAAAAAACAGTAAACTTAATATAAAATATGAGCAGGAACTGCAATATATCAGAACCCAGCTCGCTAAAGCTTATCTTATAAAGGCTAACAAGGCTTTAGAAGAGGGAAGGAACTATGATGCTCTGTCTGGTTATGTTCTGGTAAATAATTTAAGCAGCGGCAACATTAATGTGTTGCACAATCTGGCACTCTTAAATGAGCGAATTGGTAGTATAGATAAAGCAATTGAGTATTATAATGCTTTAACCGCCAGTGAAAGCTCCCATCCGGATTATTTCCTTGGACTGGCCAATCTTTATGAGCAGCGTGGCGATTATGTGAATATGTTAAGTACTCTTCAAAAGGGGCACAAAGAATTTCCACGTAATAGAGATATCATTTTTAAATTATTAAACACTTATTCTGAAAAAGCTGACTATAAATCGGTATTAAGTTTAATCAATCATGCCCTGGCGATAGAAGAAGATAATAACAATCTCTATTACCTGGCTGGATTTGCACATGAAGTTACAGGAAGCCTTGATAAAGCTGAATTTTACTACAAAAAGATATTAGAAAAATCCCCGGATAATTATGATGCAAATTATGCGTTAGGACTACTTTACTTAAATTCCTTTATAATTAACACAAAAAATGATAATTCGATGTTTTTGGCTAAACAGCACTTAGTAAAAGCCAATGAAATTAATCCCAACGATATCAAAGCACTTAGAGCCCTGAATATTTTATATAATGAAACAGGCGATATGTTACAATTGGAAAAAATAAATAATAAACTTAACGAGTTAACCTTAAAATAAATAAATATGAAACTTAGATCTTTCATGTTAGCATTGGTTCTTACAGGATGCACTGTTACACTATTTGCTCAGAAATCAGAATTAAACAGTGCAAAATCTAACTATGAGAAATTTGCTTCCTTAAAAGAAATGGGCACTATTGCCCTGGGAGCTACTAATTTAAAGTCTGCACGGGCATCTATAGATAAGGCTGCTGTTCATGAAAAAACACAAAATGATCCTTCAACATGGGCATATAAAGCATTAATTTACTCCAGCTTAGCGTTACTTGATTCAGTTCCGGCAAAATCTGAACCTCTGTATACAGAATCTGCTTCTGCTCTTGAAAAAGCCATATCATTGGATAAAGATGGCGCCAATAAGACTCAAATCGAAGGCACTAAAGTTAATATAGCTCAGTATCATATGAATACAGGAGTTAAGGCTTATCAGGCTTCGAAATTCGCAGACGCTTATAAAGCATTTAATAATTCATTAACCTATCGTCCGGGAGATACAACAATAACCTATTATGCCGGATTATCGGCTGTAAATGCCAAGGATTATAAATCTGCGATTAAATCTTATCAGAGCCTGGTTAAAGAGAACTTCTCTGCGAATAACCGTGTATATCTTGATCTGTCAAAACTATACGCTCTGGAACGCGATACCGCGTCAGCAATCCGTATTGCAACCGAAGGTGCTACCAAGTTTCCGGGAGATGCAGAATTGGCAACGCAAGAGATCGAACTCCATTTATTAACAGGTAAACAAAAAGAAATTATTGGTAAAATAGCTGAGCAATCAAAAAAACAACCGACTAATAAATTATATCCATTCTATTTAGGTATTGCATATGCTTCCTCAAATGATCCGGTTAAGGCAGAAGAGGCATACAAACAAGCCATAGCAATCGATCCGGCTTTTACTGATGCAACAATTAACCTTGGTGGTTTAATTCTTAATAAAGGAATAGATATCTATAATGCGGCCAGCAAATTGCCTCAAAATGAACAAAAAAAGTATGATGAGATGCTTAAGAAAGCAACAGCTGAATTTGACAGAGCATTTCCATATCTTCAAAAAGCAACAGAGCTAAATCCAAAATCCCGTATGGCATGGGAGAATTTAAAAACTTATTATCTTGTAAAACGTAACGAGGCGAAAGTAACCGAGATAACCAAAACAATTAATTCTTTATAATTCAAAGATGAAAATTAGAAAGCTCACTTTATCAGGTGGGCTTTTCTTATTTTAAAGACTTTAATCCCCTTTTTAAATCTGCTTTTCCGCTGGTTATACTTTCCCAGAGATCTCCTTTTTGCTTAATCCGGTCCAGCGTATTAAAAATCGTAAATTGCTTTATATCAATATTTTCTGTTACCTCGCTCCAATCCAGCGGAGTTGAAACGGTAGCACCAGGTTTCGGCCGAACAGAGTAGGGGGCAGCAATGGTTTGACCGCGCCTGTTTTGTAAAAAATCCAGATAAATTTTCTTTTTACGTTTAGAAGGACTTCGTTCCAGGCTTGTGGTCTCCGGATGCTCTTTCATTATCAGATGGCCAAGATACTCTATAAAGCTCTTGGAAATGTCGTAATCATATTTGCCTCCAATATGGATAAATATATGTAGCCCTCTGGATCCGGATGTTTTAATAAAGGGCTTAATACCCATCCTTTCTAAGATATTTTTAGCAGTTAGGGCAATTCTGACCACTTCTCCAAAATCATCTACATCATTAGGATCCAGATCCAAAACTGCAAATATGGGATTCTCCGGCTTTTTATATGTACTTAGCCAGGGGTTAACTTCTATACACCCGAGATTTGCCATCCATAATAGGGTAGGCTCATCATTACAGATAAGATAGTCAATATCCTTATCCGTACTCTCTGAATATAATGGCGCATATTTTATCCATTTTGGAATTTGATCCGTATCCAGATCCTTCTGGAAAAATCCGGGTGCATCTATTCCATTCGGATGCCTGTTAAGGGACAAAGGCCTGTCTTTCAAATAAGGGAGAATATAATCAGCGATATTACGATAATAGTCAATCAGCTGGCCCTTTGAAATGTTTTCATTTTTCCAGTAAAGCTTATTCAGGTTAGTGAGCTTAACACGCTTGTTTCCAAAACTGAGTTCTTTTTCTGCTGGCTTCTCCTGGATATCATCCGATGAATCTTTAGAGCTAATTTCAGGTATTTCCATTGTTACATTCTCTTTAGTTTTATCATTTCTAAGCCCTTTAAATACCGGGTGCCGCAGATTTTTATCAGCGGTCCATTCAGAATATGTAACCTCACAAACAAGTTCAGGTTTTAACCATGTTATACTACGTTCCTGCTTAACTTTACCTTTAACAGGCTTTTTATCTGTCGCAAGATCACGCATGAGGTTGTACATACTTTTCAGCGATGCTTCATTAAAACCGGTACCGCAATTACCAATATAAACCAGTTCAGTATCTTCATAAATACCCAAAGCAAGAGAACCAAAATACTTTCTGCTGCCGGCCGGTTTTGAATAACCGATAATTATTGCTTCCTGGGAATTCTGCAGCTTAAACTTGAGCCACTTGTCGCTTCGTTTGTCCTGAATGTATGTTGAATGTATTTCTTTGCCAATAATACCTTCCCAGCCTTCTTTTTCAGCTCTTTTTAACAGTTCCGTACCTTTACCGATCACATGATCATTATAAATAATATTTTTGTCAGATATATTCTCAATTAAAGCTCTCAAAAGCTGTTTCCGTTTCATCAGCTCCATTCCGGTCAGATCATACCCGTCTAGACTTAATAAGTCAAAAGCATAATATTTTAATACGGTGTTTTTGTTTAAAGGATTATAATTCTGCAACTCCTGGAATAAAACATGACCATGCTTATCTTCAACTACCATTTCGCCATCAATAACAGCGTCTTTTTCGGATTTTTGAAGAGTTTTCAAGACTACTTTATACTTGCTGCTATAGTCTATTCCACGTCGTGATGTAAGAATTCCATTCTCTCCGGTAACGGCTATAATCCTGTAGCCGTCTATTTTTTTCTCATAAAGCCATGAATCATCATCGAATATTTTTTTTGAAAGCTTTGCCAGCATGGGTTTATAAGCTGAAACTGCAGTGGCTTTAGAACGTTTTAATGGGGCGGAGGGGGGACCTGGTTTTACATCTTCTATACTCTTTTTATTGGATCCGCTCTTTTTTTTTATATCGATACCTTGCTCTATTATTTTTTGGGGTACAAGATCTTCAGCGTTAAAAGGCTTATCCACTGCATATTCATCTCTATGTTTTATGAGAAGCCATGATTTATCATCAGTGTTCTTGAGTTTTACTAATGCAAACTCACCTTTAAGTATCTTGCCATGAAGTCTGATTTTAAGATTACCGGATGCAAGCCCGTTTTTAAGTTCTTTAATATCCTGTTTTCGCTCTTCAGCTAATGATTCATAGTAACCCTCATCGAAAATATGCACAAGTCCGGCGCCATAATTTCCTTCCGGGATAACCCCTTCAAACGTTCGGTAATCATACGGATGATCCTCAACCATCATCGCCAGGCGTTTATCTTTCGGGTTAAGAGAAGGACCTTTAGGTACAGCCCAACTCTTTAAAACTCCATCCAGCTCCAGTCTGAAATCGTAATGAAGACTTGAAGCATGATGCCTCTGAACAACAAAAACCAGTCTCTTTCCAGTGCTTTTTCCTGCTTTAGGTTCATTGGTTTTCTTGAAATTCCGCTTCTGTATGTAGGTTCCTAACCCCACGTTTATGCTCCTTTACGTGTATTCAGACTTTCCATTAACTGATCTAACAGATTATCACCTGTTGTTTTCTTAGGTTTAAGCTTTTTGATCGTCGGACGTTTACCTTTAGCTTTGAGTTTGATAATGTTCATTAACTCATCGGTATAGGTATTCTTAAAGTTTTTAATGTCAAATGGGCCTGTATATTGATCAATCAGCGCTAAGCCGACATCAAGCTCCTTTTTATTTATTTTAACATCTTCGGGAGTCAGGATCTCTTCTGATGAACGAATCTCTTCCGCAAACCTGATTCTACTGATAACAATCACTTTATCAATGGGATATATTACACAAAGAGATTCACTGCTTCGTAATACGAACCTCGCTACACCAGCTTTTCCCGATTTTTGTAATGCCTGTAAAAGCAGGGCATAGGCTTTGCGTCCCTGAGCTTCGGGTTCAGCATAATAGGAAGTTTCATAATACATCGGATTGATCTCCGTTAATTTGACAAAATTCTCAATTTCAACAGTTTTTGTTTTTTCAGGACTTGCATCTGCAAAATCATGATCTTCGAGAATTACGTATTCATCTTCAAGTTTATATCCCTTTACAATTTTATCGTAGGGGACTTCCTTCCGGGTATTTTCATTGATACGCTGGTATCTTATCCGTGCATGATCCCGGCTATCCAGCATATCCATACTTAAGGTGCTGCTCTGTACTGCAGAATATAACTTGATAGGAATATTAACAAGTCCGAAACCAATTGAACCTTTCCATATAGATTTCATGATCGTTTTATTTGTTATAAATCGTTACTTGCAGCCGGAAACCGTTCAAAATATAATTTGTTTATCTGTTGAGCGTCCTGTGAAATAGCCGTCCGCTGCTTTACCAGGATTGGTTTGAGATCACTGTATAAGATTTCGCCCTGCAATATCTCATCATAACATTCAAGGGCTGCATGGTCACTATTGCGGCACATTTTGATCAGGTGTTTGTCGTCGTGATGTGACATGATGTTAATATTGCTCAGGGTTTCCCAGGCTGTATTCAACGAACCTATAATATCCGGAGAGTGTTCCGGATCAACAATGCTATGAGTAGCTATCTGATCCTGAAGCTCAAGGGTTATATCATGCCGCTTTATGTTGATTTGTTTGAAGATGTTTTTTAACTCCTCCGAATCTGCATAGTCAGATGCCTTTTGGTATGAGTGCTCTGTCTTATGACAAATTTTAACTAAACGGTTTAGCTGCCTTCCAAAATTTTCCATAATACATTATATTATAGAATTAGAACGTTATCACTGTTAAATGGTTTGTAGGGGAGCAATTCAAAAATCCTATTTAACATAATATTAATTATAAGACAAAATAAATTGATGATAAATACCATGCATAGCGGCATTATTAATGTATAACCAATATATAGTAACTTATTGAATATCACATATAAGTGGAATGGTACTGCCTGGTATCGCGAGTTGCTTATTATTATTAAGAAATCTAAATAATGAATATCTGTTGCAGCTTCAATTAATCAACCCAGAACTATCACCAGCTCATCTTCGAAATTAATGAACCAATAAATCGCTATTTATTACTAAATTTGTTAGTAATGAAACGCTCAGGAAATGCAGATCTGCCATTACACTATGGATATGTCCCTCAGTGGCTGGCAGATCGAATGGCTAACTTGGTCTCGCCATCACGGAAGCTATAATTACTGAATATGGTAAAAACGAGATTTTACGTAGATTGAGTGATCCTTTTTGGTTCCAGAGCTTTGGCGCTGTAATGGGTATGGACTGGCATTCATCCGGCATTACTACTTCTGTTATGGGCGCTTTAAAACGCGCCATTAATCCACACTCCAAAGAATTAGGAATTTATATTTGTGGTGGTAAAGGAAAATCATCCAAACAAACTCCTTCTGAACTTACTCTGGTTGGAAACCGGACAGGTCTGGATGGGAATTACCTTGTAAGATGTAGTAAATTAAGTGCGAAGGTAGATAACACGGCTATTCAAGACAGTTTTCAGCTCTATATGCATAGTTTTATTGTTAGTGATGAGGGCAAATGGACTGTTGTTCAGCAAGGTATGAGTCCGGGAAGTTCTACCGCCAGAAGATATCATTGGCATTCTTCAGATTTAAAATCGTTTGTGGATGAACCGCATACTGGGATTTGCGGAATAAATCAGGGAAATATTCTGAATTTGGTAGCCAGAGAGGCTTCTTCAGCCCGTAACTCTGTCATGAACATGGCATCCGAACCACCTCAGCAAATGATTACTGAAATAAAAAAATTAGTTATGCCCGCGCATCATGATGTGCGTGTGCCTAATATTGACCTAAAAAGACTCGGGGCAATGCTTTGGCTGGTACAGGAAAAGGAACCGGCCAGCTTTGAAGACCTGCTTCTTCTCGAAGGCATGGGACCAAGAACGCTTCAGTCAATGGCCCTGGTTAGTGAAGTTATATATGGAACGCCTTCCCGTTTTAAAGATCCTGCCAGGTTTTCATTTGCCCATGGCGGTAAAGACGGTCATCCGTTCCCTGTTCCACTCAAAGTTTATGATGAAACCATTCATCATCTGCAAACCGCAGTGCAAAAAGCAAAGATTGGATCAACTGAAAAGCATCAAGCAATTAAAAAACTACACGAGATTTCGGTACGTGCAGAAAAAGACTTTGTTCCCAACACTAACCTGGATAAGCTTATTGAAGAGGAAAGAAGGAATTCATGGAGATATGGCGGTAAAACAGTTTTTGGTGATGCTAAGCCCCCAATAAACAAGCAGTTGAAACTGTTTTAAGCTATAAAGACTTACAAAGTTTTTAAAACTTTGTAAGTCTGAAGATTAAAAATACTATGCCAGATTCCGGCCGGCATTTACAATACCATATACTGTACGGATTACCAATTTACGGTAGATACTGCTTTGCTCTTCACTTAAATTACCTTCGTTGATCTTCTGTAATGCATAATGCTGTATCAATATTAACGGAAGTACAATCTTCTCACGAACTCCTATAGATTTTCTTTCTATCGGATATTGCTCCATAAGTACTTTATCACCACTTAATTCAAGAAGCAGTTTTTTAGTAAGCTCAAATTCATCTCTCAGCTTTTTCCAGAACGCAGAAAAATCTTTTTCATGCTCCAGGTAAGCAGTAACCCTGAAATCTGATTTAGACATAGACATCATACAGTTATCGATGATCGTTTTAAACTGAACTGATGTTTCGTATAACTTTTTAACATCCTCCCACACCCCATCATTTTTGGCCTTTTTCAAGGCGGTTCCAACACCATAAAATCCAGGGATATTTTGTTTTAACTGGCTCCACGAGGTTACAAAACTTATGGCTCTAAGATCTTCAAGTTTTAATTCTGTATTTGTATTTCGTTTTACCGGCCTGCTGCTGATGTTTATTTGCGATAATAATTTTAATGGGCTGAATTTCTCAAGATATTTTAAAAACAACGGATCTTCACGTAGCTTCATAAACGCCCCATGGCTGGTAATGGCCATTTTTTCAAATAGTTCCATATCAGCTGTCTCCATGGTATTCCTGGAATTATGGTTTACAGCTGAAGTGATCCCTGCATTAATCAGTTGTTCAATATTATGATATGAAGTATCAAAAGAACCATATTGACTGCTAATAGTCTGGCCCTGTATGGTTAACTGGATATGTTTATTCGCGATATCCTTACCTACTGAAGAATAAAACCGGTGCGTTTTACCACCACCACGTGCAGGAGGCCCTCCTCTCCCATCAAAAAACGTCAGATCTATTTCGTGCTTTAATGCAATTTTGGTTAATTTTTTCTTTGCATTAAAAATAGACCAATTAGCCATCAGATAACCACCATCTTTCGTGCTATCTGAAAATCCCAGCATCACGGTTTGCCTGTTTCCTCTTCTTTGCAAATGCTGCCTGTAGAATTTATTGGTATATAACCTTTCCATTATTTGGTCGGCCTGTGCAAGATCCTGGACAGTTTCAAATAAAGGAACAAAATCTATAGTTAGCGATTCAGCTTTCCAGCCATTCCACACAAACAGATTCATTAACTGCAAAATATCTGAAGCTTCCTGGCAGTTACTTATAATAAACCTGTGAGAGGCTTTCTCCCCGCCTGAATTTTGCATTTCCATCATAAACCGGATGGTGTCAAGCGTATCCCTGGTAAGCTCATCTGCCGGACCTGCTTCAGATAATCTTACTGCAGCGAATGAAAGCATATCAAGCTTTTCCTGTTCTGGTAATTTATTATAATTTGCTGGATATAAGTCTTTTAATGTGCTTGATGTTAAGCAATAGTCAAAGGCCTTGCGTAAAATTCTGCTGTCTTGCCGGATGTCAAGTGAGGCGAAATAGCATCCAAATAACCTGACCTTCATGATCAAATTATCAACTATCTCTGTAAATAAACTATTATGCGATTTTACCAGGACATCCTTAATTGCGTATAAATTGTCAAGAATCTCATCTTTGAGATCTGTAGGATTTTTTTCGCTGTTAAAACTATTTTCATACAAAAGTTCATACAGCGTATTCATGTGTTTCTCAACCCCTCTGAAGGTAATCCGCCGTTTTAACAACCTGAAATCCCGGTAATAGCACCTGAATAAAATTGTTCTCAAAAGCCTGGAAACCGATCTTGTACTTTCCAAAGTCACATTCGGGTTGCCGTCACGATCTCCGCCCGGCCAAAAACCGAGTTCAATTAATTGATGCTGCTCTGTTGCTGGTATATCAAATTCACTTTCAATTAATGATTGTACGTTTGCTGCTGCATGGTAAAAGACATTCTCCATGAACCAGGCCAGGCTTACCGCCTCATCAACCGGAGTAGGTTTGTTTTTATTGAAAAAAGGAGTTTTCCCTAATTGCTGCAATAACAGGTTTATGGTGCTCAGGTCATTTTGCTGCAACGCATGATTCAGATCAGTAATGATGGCCAGAACTGTCCCGGGATAAAATTGTGTTGGATGTGCTGTTAAAACCAGTCTTAATGAAAAGTTTTTTAAAGCATTTTTTACCCGCTCCCGGTAGGCTGGTTCACTTTGAGCCCTTAAAAATATGGCTTGCAATGAACCGGTTTCTTCGGTATTAACTTTTTTAAATGAAGAATCTTCAATTGCATCAAAAAGAACCACCTGACGCTCAATGTATTGAATAAAATGAAAGAGGAGGTCAAACTTATTGGTTTCATTGATATGCCGTTCATGAGTTGAAAAAAATGTCTCAATAATTTCGGCGGGAGGAATATTTTCGTTGACTCCCTGTTCACAATGAGCTGTAAAAAATGGCAGTAATGTACCGGTTTGCCTAACGCGATAAAACGGCAATCCCTGGAACAAACTGTTATACAGGTCGAAACGGGTTAGAACTTCACTATCAAAAATATTCTCCTTCTGGCTTGATTTCATCATCTCTTTGATCCTTTAATTCGGATCAGCGAAGATAATTAACCATTTATAATTTCACCACCGTTAGGATGTAATATTTGTCCGGTAAAATAACTTGAATCCTCCGAAGCAAGAAAAACAAAAGATGTTGCCACTTCTTCCGGCTGTCCGGGGCGCTTTAAAGGCACATCAGTTCCAAACTTGCTTACCTGGTCTGGTGGAAATGTTGATGGGATCAGCGGTGTCCATATAGGCCCTGGTGCAACACCATTCACACGTATACCCCTCTCGGCCAGATTTGAGGATAAGGATCGTACAAATGTAACAATAGCGCCCTTTGTTGATGAGTAGTCTATCAGATGGTGACTTCCCCGATAAGCCGTAACCGAAGTTGTACAAATCACCGAACTGCCTTTTTTTAAATATGGCAATGCTGCTTTAGTTAGATAGAATTGTGCGAATATGTTGGTTCGGAACGTATTTTCTAATTGCTCTGATGATATATCTTCAAGATTATCCTGAGGATACTGTACAGCTGCATTGTTGACCAGGATATCCAGCTTTTTAAACCGTTGTATAGTCTGGTCTACAATTGATTTACAATGTTCTTCTTCAGATATGTCTCCTGATATCACCAGACATTCCTGACCCAGCTCCTCGACATTTCTCTTGGTTTCGGTGGCATCATCGTGTTCATTAAAATAGGATATTACTACATTAGCGCCCTCTCTTGCAAAGCTCACGGCTACTGCCCTGCCGATTCCGCTGTCGCCGCCTGTGATGATGGCTGTTTTTCCCTTAAGTTTAGCCAGATGGTTAATCCGGTCACCTTCAAATGCAGGTGTTGGAATCATTTCAGATTCAATTCCAGGCTGTGTTTGTTGAGATTGAAGCGGAAAATATGGTTTTTCTTCATTTGATGATTGCATAGCTTTACGGTTAGATGTATATCCTAAACAATATGCTATCAGGTGTGTTTTTTAAATTATTTTGTTCATTAAAATCTGTTTAACCTCCAAATAATTAGAAATGAACACCGAACTAAAAAAGACCTATGTCATTTCAGCACCAGCCTCTAAAGTTTGGAAAGCATTAACAAACACGGAAATGATCAGGCAGTATTTTTTCGGTACCGAGGCCAGATCTGACTGGAAAGAAGGTAGTACAATTACTTACAGTGGTACGTGGGAAGATAAACCATACGAAGACAAGGGTATTATTTTAAAATTAATTCCCGAAAAATTAATGACTATCAATTACTGGAGTAACAGATCAGGTAAACCCGATCTGCCAGAAAACTATTCGCCATATACTTATGAACTATCAGACCAGAATGGTGAGACGGCTCTGACCTTAACACAAGAAGGTAATTTTCAATCTGAAGAAGCCAAAGGTAAAGCATGGGAACATTGGGACATTGTTATGGCTGGATTGAAAAAGCTGGTAGAAAGTTAAAGAAGTTCCGTAGCCAGATTGGCCAGTTCGCTCCGTTCTCCTTTTTGAAGTGTTATATGCGCATAAAGCGGATGATTTTTGGCTTTGTCTATCAAATAAGATAATCCGTTACTTTCAGAATCCAGGTATGGTGTATCAATCTGATAAATATCTCCTGTAAACACAATTTTAGTATTCTCCCCTGCCCTTGAAATAATAGTTTTAATTTCATGAGGTGTCAGGTTTTGAGCTTCGTCTACAATAAAAAATATCTTGGTTAAAGTACGGCCCCGTATAAAGGCCAGGGGAGCGATGGATATCTTATCATTTTCTACCAGTTCATCAATTCTGTTCTGGGCTTTTATGTCAATTTGCTGGTCTTTAATAAACTTCAGATTATCCCAAATTGGAGCCATATAAGGATCAACCTTTGATTTAATATCACCAGGTAAAAATCCAATGTCTTTATTACTTAAAGGCACTATTGGACGTGTAATATATATTTGTCTGTAACTCTTTCGTTGTTCGAGTGCGCTGGCCAGGGCAAGTAATGTTTTTCCGGTGCCGGCATTCCCTTGTAATGTAATCAGCTTTATATCAGGATGCAGCAGCGCGTAAATAGCGCAGGCTTGTTCAGGGCTCTTTGGTTTTATACCATGTACTTCATTATCAGCAATATGGTATAAAATATGATCACTCGCCCTGTAAAAAGTTGAAATTGCTGATTTTTTATATCTAAAAATGTAGAAATGGTTGCTCGCGGAGAATTCAATTCCAAGTTTTTCGGCAGGTGCACTACCCGAAGTTATAAGTTCTTTTAAATTCTTTTCAAGGGCTTTCTTAGTTTCTACAATTGTTTTACCGGTGTACAGATCTTCTACATTTTTAATTTTGCCCGTTTCATAATCTTCGGCATACAAATCCAAAGCCTTTGCTTTCAATCGTAAACAAATATCTTTTGATACTAAGATTACCTTTTTTTCAGGATGTTGTTGCTTGAGTATTAAAGCAGAATTTAATATTCCATGATCAAACTTGCTGCTTCCAAAAATTTCTTTGGCGTTAATCGCTCCATCATTTTCATCCATCACAACCTTGAACTTCCCATGTCCGGAACCCGGAAAAGGAAGCCATTCATTTATTGGTCTGGTACCAGAAAACTCGTCCATCAGCCGGATAAAGCTTCGGGCTTCAAAATTCCTGGTATCGTTACCATTTTTAAAGTTATCCAGTTCCTCTAATACCTGAATAGGTATAGCAACATCATGCTCCTGGAAGTTTTTAAAAGCTTCATGGTCATGTATAATAACGGAGGTATCGAGGACAAATATTTTACCTGATTTTGGAGTTTTATTAATTGCCTTGGTCATTATTGCTAAAGTAATGAAAAGGCGTAAAGTTTGAATTGAAAATACAAAACTCTTTAAAAGCAAAACGGGAGCCTTTTCTTTCGAATTGGACTCCCGTCTTTAACCTTTAAACAATCGTAATCGTTTAAAAGCACCAAACCCGTTGTAAATAACCTATCGTTCGTTCGCAGTTTTTCAACTTTTGACACTCCCGATATTACCTCCATTAAAGTCCTTCCTTAGAAGGATTTCTAACTTCAGTTATGCCTGTCTTTTGGAATTCAGTGCTACGCTCCTTTATCTTTCGATGCAGGTTTGTGAGATGAATTTTGAACTACCTGAATTTCGAAATCGAAATTTCTACTTTTCTAAGATTATTCTCTCAGGCTGTCAATGAACTCGTTGTTTGATGTAATAAAGATAGTGATTTTTACCTATGCATGTCAAGTAAAATCGAATCTTTTTTATGAACAAGTTATGAACATTTTGCAGCCACTTGCTAACATACAGTTATTTCTTAAAGGCTTGATAATCTTTCCGGTTACTCCCCTTTCACATCTTTTTATTAACACATCAGTAAGCTCAAAATGGATCTGCCTTTTTCAGGTGAATGGTATAATTACTACTTTTTGTCTAGTTCAGGTTATTTATATTTGAGCAATCGCAAAGAACTTATTCATTTTTTTAAATAATGAAGCAAAGCAGGGAAATAAAAAGTTTTATTTATAGTCATTATCTGTCAGATGGACTGAGGATAACTCTTGGTGTACTACTTCCCTCTTTAATTTTAGCTCAATTCGGAAATCTGGCTACAGGTTTGAGTATTTCTCTTGGTGCCCT
>DASWTL010000274.1:0-27850 GCA_036402155.1 Sphingobacteriaceae bacterium
TGGGCTAAAATTTTCAAACGGAACACTTCAATATTCCATTTGGCTGGCGGGGAAAAGTAACGCTCTGTTATCAGGTGTATTTCTAGACGATTTTACTTATCACAGTTATACCTTCAACGACATGATTGGAAGCCAGGGGGTGTCTAAAGAGAAAATGAAAATCGCGATGGATAAGGACAAAGAAATGCGCCTTCAATCATCAGCCTCTTTTGAATATGCCTGCATTCAGGCACATGTTAAATATACTGTTCATCACGATAAAAGCATTGCAACGCAAGAAGTGTTAAGAGAAAGTGTTTACAGTGATATCTTACTGGTAAGCGCTGATGAGTCATTTACTCACTTTAATGAAGACCGGCCCTCTGAATTTATCCGGGATCTTTTGGCAGATATACAATGTCCGGTAATGATTATTCCCCGGACATATCAGGAAACACAGAAGGTCGTATTATTATATGATGGAAAGCCATCTTCCGTATTTGCTATAAAAATGTTTAACTATTTAATGCCCTGGATGCAAAACATTGAAACCGAAGTGGTATCTGTAGTTGATCCAAAAGATAATAGTATTTTACCAGAGAATGATCTGATCAGAGAGTTTGTCAGGTGCCTTTATCCTCAAGCAAAATATACTCTGCTGCATGGTAATGCTGAGGAAAAGATTGTACGGTATCTTAAAGAATGTAATAAAAATGTTTTGGTAGTTCTGGGCGCTTACCGAAGAAGTGCCGTTTCTATGTGGTTTAAAACAAGTATGGCCGATATTCTGATAAAAGAGATAGACATACCATTATTTATAGCGCACAACAAATGAACAGGTTGTTTCTAAAAACTAAATGAAATGATGAGGCGGATACTGGTAATTGATGATGATGAAGAACATCGGGAGATCTTGCTTGAAGCATTAACCTATTATAATTTTGAGGTTTACGCGCTGGCAGATGGAAAAAAACTGTTCGAGATAATTGAGACCTTTAACCCCGACCTGGTATTACTTGATTATATTTTGCCAGGTGAAAATGGTATGGTATTATGCGAAAAAATAAGAAATAATTTCAATACATCAGCACTGCCTGTTATACTGATATCGGCTTATCTGGGAGCTCTGGATAATATTAGTTGTTGTAATAAAGTACTGTATAAACCCTTTGATCTGGAGGAGCTTCTTGTAAAAATTAATGAGATATGTTGTGATGAACATACTGTGCCTCATTAAATCAGGTCTATTCAACATCCGGTTTCTTTTCTTCAAGTTCGGCCACGAGTTCTAATACATTGTTTCTTATACTCCTGAATTCTTTTGTCAGAAGTGCGATCTGTTTCTCAAGGATACCGTGATTGTCTTTAACCGATACACTCATGGGTTTTCCGGCATAAACCTCATGCAGGCGATGCATCTGTTGTTGTAAGTTCTCGCTTACTTTTTCCGTATCTTTTTCAAGATTATTTAAGATCTTACTCTGTTGCTGAAGACTAACGAGATAACTCTCATCTGATAAAAATGCAGTATGATGAGATACAAGGTCTTTTAAAAACCGAATTTCATTCGAAATATATTCGGTTTCTGATAACCAGGTTTTGGTTAGGACATTAAATTGTGAAAGTTCTCCGGTTGTTATTGTAGCATTCATATTCATTTGATTATATCGGCTAAAATGGGTGTTATTTAATCATTTATAGATGATTATAATCAATGTTTTTACAAATAATCACTCTATGTTAACTGATTTTTTCTGACCAGAATCATCCCTTGTATTAACCGGTATCAGCAGTCTGTTTCGTAATGTTACTGACCTTTGATTCAACAAATGAATGTTAACTAAATATTTCTAAAATCATGAGCACATTAATTAAATCACCGGGTATGCCTTCATTCAGGTCACTTATGGAAGATTTCTGGAACAGTGAAAATCTATTTGACAGGTCTATTTTCAGGAGAGATTCATTGCCTGCAGTAAACATTAAAGAAAACGAAAACAGCTTTGAAGTTGAAGTAGCAGCTCCGGGTTATCAGAAACAAGATTTTAAGATAGATATTCAAAACGGTGTGTTGCACATCAGTGCAGAAACCAAGGATGAAAAATCGGAAGAAGCTGAAAATTATACCCGCAAAGAGTTTTCCTACGCATCGTTTAACCGGTCTTTTAGTTTGCCCGAAAATGTAAAAGAAGATAATGTGACTGCAAAATACGATAACGGGCTTCTTTTGCTAAAGCTTGAAAAGGCTGCAAAACAGCAAGCTAAAGCTATTTCAGTAGAATAAACTGTCCGGGGGTAAAGTTATGCTTTACCCTTTTTTGAGTTTATATAAAGAATCTCCGGCTGACTAAGATCAGTTTAATTACTGATTACTATCAGCATAAACGATGTGCTGTCACCATAATTTTAATTCTCAATTCTCAATCTTTGTTTTATGTCATTTGCCATTTTTGAAACAGTAGAAATTCATCTGAACTATAATTTTAAGGTTGAAAGCGCATTAATGCGTTTACGTCACAACTTCAGGGATAAAGGAAAGGCTGAACAAAAATTTCCTAACCCGGAATTATCAAATTCATCTATCCAGGAACGCAATGCACTTAGAGAAGTATGTGTATAAGGAGGAGGATGTTATTGTTTAAAATATTGAAGGGACTTTAAAAGTAATGTTAAAAACCCCGGCCAGGGCTTCTGAGGCCGGTTTTCGCAGCATGCACGTATTTCGTGCATCTAATGATCTGTTGTAAATTTAAACCTATATAAAATATATGATGCCAGATAACAATTTAGAGTTATTATGATCTATATATCAGGGTTTGTTATCTGTGGTATCATTATATTTTTTGCCGGGCGTAAACTTGCATTTTTGGTGACCAGATAGCTGATATCACAGGAATGGGTAAAGGATGGGTCGGGTTGATCATACTGGCTTCAATAACTTCACTTCCTGAACTGATGGTTGGTATTAGCTCTTCGGCTATTGTTGAATCTGCAGATCTGGCCGTAGGAGACATCTTGGGGAGTTGTGCTTTTAATTTGGGTATTCTTGCGATGCTGGATGCATTTGTTCCAAAACATAAACCATTGTTTGGACTGGCATCACAGAATAATATTCTTGCAGCCGGGCTTAGCATCATTTTGATGGGAATGGTTGGGATGGCTTTATACTTGCCGGCAGAGATTGTTATAATAACTGGCATTGGGTTGGCCAGTGTTTCTTTTATTATTATCTACTTTTTTTCTGTTTGGCTGATTTACAAATTCGGTTCGCAAAAAGAAGTCACACAATTGGAACTCCCCCTGCAACAAGAGTATAAAGAAAAACCCCCTCTGGAAACAAAGCTGCTGCCATTTATTGTTTTTGCCCTGATCATTACCATAGCCGCTATATTGCTGCCATTTTTCACTTCACGGATAGCAGATGATATGGGGTTAGATAAAACATTTGCAGGTACTTTGTTTCTTGCTATTTCAACCTCCCTGCCTGAAATTTCTGTGTCCATTGCAGCTGTAAAGATTGGCGCTATTGATCTTGCTGTTGGAAACTTGTTGGGAAGTAATCTGTTTAATATTTTGATCCTGGCTATTGATGATTTTTTTTATACCAAAGGGTATTTACTAAAGGATGCCTCTGATGTTAATATTCTTTCGTGTCTGGCCACTATTATTATGACGGCTATTGCAATAATCGGACTTACGTACCGGCTGGAAACAAAACGATATTGGCTTGCCTGGGATGCGCTTCTGATTTTCGGTATCTATATTGTTAATGCGATAGCACTTTATATATTAACGTTATGAAGTGGTATTTGCGTGATAGCGATGAGGTGATATCTTTAATGGATTCTTCCCGCAATGGATTAACCCAACAGGCGGTTGAAGACAGGATAGAGATTTACGGTTTAAATAAACTCGAAGACAAAAAGAAAAAACCCGTCTGGTTATTATTTCTTGACCAGTTTAAAGATTTTATGATATTGGTATTGATTGCCGCCGCCATAATTTCCGGGTTTATGGGGGATGTGACAGATGCCATAATTATCCTGATAATAGTATTGCTGAATGCTGTACTTGGCTTTGTTCAGCAATATCGTGCCGAAAAAGCAATGCTGGCGCTGAAGAAGATGGCAGGCTCGCACTCCAGAGTGATAAGGGATGGCAGCACGGTAGATATTGTCACTTCAGAACTGGTGCCCGGCGATATAGTGGAGCTTGAATCAGGAAATGTAGTTCCGGCAGATTTAAGACTGATAGAAGCACATGCCCTGCGTGTAGAAGAATCGTCTCTCACCGGCGAATCGGTACCTGTAGATAAGACAACTGAAAAACTTAGCCAAAAGGATATCCCTTTAGGCGATCAGTTAAATATGGCTTTTAAAAGCACGCTGGTGGCCAATGGAAGGGGTGTTGGTATTGTAGTGGATACAGGCATGAATACTGAGATCGGCAGGATAGCCAGTTTGCTTCAGGAAGACGAAGCAGCCACCCCGCTTCAGCAAAGAATGACAGATTTCGGAAAAAAACTCTCTTATCTGATTCTGGTAATTTGTATTGTATTATTTGTTACAGGACTTTTTCGGGGTGAAAAGCCTGTAGATATGTTGCTTATAGCTATTTCGCTTGGTGTTGCAGCTATACCCGAGGCGCTACCGGCGCTAATTACGATCTCCCTGGCCCGGGGAGCAAAACGACTGGTGAGACAAAACGCCTTGATTCGCAAATTGCCTGCTGTTGAAACCCTCGGCGCCGTATCATTTATATGTACTGATAAAACCGGCACGCTTACCGAGAATAAAATGAAGGTTGTTGAAGTAAGGCCCTTTGCCGGGGCGCAGAAGATAAATGAGAAGTTAACCCTTCTTGATTGTGCCATGGCAATAAATCATGATGTGAAGCAAACACCTGAAGGTAAGTGGGTAGGTGATCCTACAGAGGTAGCCATGGTTGAATATGTTGCCGGTCATTTCAATAATGATGTAATTGGACAGCTTCAGGCTGCATTGCCAAGAGTTGCTGAATTGCCATTTGATTCAGATCGCAAGTGCATGACCACTATTCATCAGTTTAACGGGCAATTTATTGTGGTTTCAAAAGGCGCTGCAGAGACTATTGCTTCTTTATTGGATGACCAGGAAGTTGCTGCATCTATTCTGAATGAAACCGCTGATCTATCGGCGAAAGGAATTCGCGTATTAGCTTTTGGGTACAGGCTTCTGCAGCATATTGCAGAGCCGGTTAACTTTGATCAAATTGAGAAAGAACTGAGCTTCGCAGGTTTAACAGGCATGATAGATCCTCCCCGGGAAGAAGCAAAAAAGGCTATTGAAACATGTCGCTCGGCAGGGATAAAACCTGTTATGATTACAGGAGATCATCAGGAAACCGCTATGGCTATTGCCAGGCAATTGGGTATACTCAGAGAAAATGACCTTGCCTTATCAGGGCCCGAATTACAGTCCATGACGCGGAACGAACTTTCGGAGAAGATTGAGCGGATAAGCGTATATGCCAGGGTTTCACCGGAGCAAAAACTCACGATTGTTAGAATGCTTCAATCTAAAAATCATTTTGTTGCAATGACGGGAGACGGGGTTAATGATGCACCTTCGCTTAGAGCAGCGAATATTGGTGTGGCAATGGGCATCTCAGGCACCGACGTAAGCAAGCAGGCTGCACACATGATTCTGCTGGACGATAATTTTGCGACGATTGTAGGGGCAGTAAAAGAGGGTAGACGAATTTATGATAATATCCGGAAATTTGTGAAGTATATCATGACCTGCAATGGTGCAGAGATATGGACGATCTTCCTGGCCCCGTTCCTGGGGCTCCCTATGCCTCTATTGCCTATTCACATCCTCTGGATCAACCTGGTGACGGATGGCTTGCCGGGGCTGGCCCTTTCATCAGAGAAAGCCGAAGGGGATATTATGACACGGCCTCCCCGTAAGGCAGGAGAGAGCTTGTTTGCCGAAGGCGTAGGCATTCACATCGTGTGGGTAGGCTTGCTTATGGCCGCTGTTACATTGGGTACGCAAGTGTATGCTCTCTCTTCAGACAAGGCTCACTGGCAAACTATGGTTTTTACTGTATTATCCCTTTCTCAGCTTGGTCATGTATTTGCCATACGAAGCGATTATGAATCAATATTCAAAAAGGGGGTGTTCACTAATCTGCCTCTTTTGGGTGCCATCGTATTTACATTCTTGCTTCAATTGGGTGTAATTTATCTGCCTTTTGCCAATAAGATTTTTAAAACACAACCGCTGTCAGTTAGTGAACTTGGTGTTTGCGTATTGCTGGCAACCGTGGTGTTTCATGCTGTGGAACTTGAAAAATGGATTAAAAGACGAAACATGGCATTTAAAACCTCACAAAGCAACAAAAATAAATAAATATGAAACAAGTAAACTGTAAATAGTAATATTATTATAAAAATTAAAATAATATAAGTTAATAAGAAATTAATTATATATTAGTAGTTAAAACAATTAGAAATAAAAATTAGTATATTTAATGACTGGGATCATTAAAATTTTTGATATTCATCATAGTTGAAATCTACCGGTTTAGCTTACCTTTAAAGGTGCTAAAGGAAAGTCAGAGCGGATTAATATACGTCTACCAATATTTAACTTCTGTCTTATGGCCACTATTCTTTTAATCGAGGATGATGAAAATATCAGCCTTAATGTCACAGAGATACTCTGTTTGGCAAAGCACAAAATTATTACCGCAGTAAATGGTAAAGAAGGCATTGAATTAGCCAGGGAAATTCACCCCGACCTGATCATCAGTGATGTTATGATGCCGGGTATTGATGGTTTTGGTGTGCTGCACATCCTTCAGGAAGATCCTGAAACAAGGGATATCCAGTTTATTTTTCTAACTTCAAAAAGCGAACGTACTGATTTTCGTCATGCAATGAATCTTGGAGCTGATGATTTCATCACCAAGCCATTTGAAGGGAGCGATCTGCTTAATGCTGTTGAAAATATTATCCGGAAGAAAACTTTTACTAACTCTGTTAAACGCTCAATTATTCCTTCTGAAGAAAATACTTCATCAACCCGGGAAGGTGTTTTTCATGAAGCTTCTTCTGGTAAAGACCCGCTTCAGGCACTTTTAGAAACTTGTGAGACCATGCGCTATAACAAAAGGCATGTTATTTATAAAGAAGGCAGCATGCCCCGGTGTTTGTATTTCATTAAATCTGGTAAGATTAAAACCTATAAAAGTCATCCGGATGGGAAAGATCTGGTGATTGGTTTGTTCGGTGAGGGAGATTATATGGGATATGCACTTTTGCTCGAAGGTGCACGTCATATTGAAACTGCTGAAGTGATCGAAGACTCCGAAGTAATTATGATCCCAAGAAAGAAGATTGAAGATCTGGTAAACAGTAATCCAAAGGTCGGCAGAAAATTTGTTAATCTGCTTGCTGAGAACTTACTTGAAAAAGAACGCCTGGCATTGGGGCTGGCATATAATACGTTGAGGAAAAAAGTGGCCGAAGCATTAATGTCTTTTGATAAAAAGTTTCACACTACCAGGGATGAGAAATTTACGATCAACATTGGAAGGGACGAACTTGCCAGCATTGCAGGCACTGCTACCGAATCGCTTATCCGGACGCTTACTGAATTTAAGCAGGAAAATCTGATAGAAATAAACCATGGGGTTATTACTATTATAAATCAAAACCGGTTACAACACCTATTAAGATAATCAGGTATGACTATAATGGAACCTTTAATGTTAGAAGAAAACCCTGATTTTCAGCAGATTTCACAGGCTATAAATGATGGCTTTGTTAGCCTTGACAGCCAGTGGAAGTTCCGGTATATCAATAATAAGGCCCTTTATTTAATGCAAAGAACCAGCGAGGAGCTCCTGGGCAGAACGCTTTGGGAAACTTTTCCGGATGTTGTTGGAACTGTATTCGAATATGAATATCATAAGGTAATGTACCAAAGAATACCGGTAGCATTCGAAACCTATTATAAAACATATTCGATGTGGCTGGAGATCAGGGCCTATCCTCAGCAGGGTGGTATTTGTATTTTTTATAGTGATATCTCTGAGAAGAAAATGCTGGAGGCAGAGAGACGGGAAATAGCGCAGCGGTTTCACCTGTATGCGAAGATGAATCCAGCCGGCATATTTCATATAGACGGCCATGGTAACTGTCTGTTTGTAAATGATAAATGGATAGAACTTACCGGTATTTCTGCTAAAGAGGCATCAGGACATGGCTGGATCCAGGCATTTCATGAAAAGGACAGGGCCAGAAATCAGGAGAATTGGATAAAAGCAATTAAAGCCGGAAAGCCAATAGACGACACTTACCATTTTATAAACAAAAAGACAGGATTAACCCTTCAGGCTCATATAAAGGCCACTCCCATAAATGAAGACGGTACTATACACGGTTATGTTGGCACTATTGAGGACATTACTGAAACGGTAAAAGCTCGTGAAATAATCGCTGAAAGTGAAAAATGGTTCAGAAACGTGGCTAATAATGCGCCGGTTATGATCTGTAGTATAGGAGTTGATAGAGAATGCACGTATGTTAATAAGACCTGGCTTGATTTTACCGGACGAACATTTGAGGATGAGGTATCCATAGATTGTATTGATGACGTTTACCCGGATGACAAAAAAAGGGTCACAAAGGTATTCGATAATTGCTTTGACAACCGTTTGGAGTTTCGTACAGAATACCGGTCGAGGTTCAGGGATGACAGCTATCGCTGGATTTCTGTTACGGGAAGACCGTTATATTCACCCGATAATACGTTTATGGGATTTATTTGCTCTGCAGTTGACATTAATGAGCAGGTTATGGTTTACCAGGAACTGGAAAATCGTGTTAGAGAAAGAACGGCGGAAAGTACTGCAGCCCTGGAACGTGAGAAGGAGGTAAATAATATTAAATCCCGGTTTGTTTCAATGGCTTCCCACGAGTTCAGAACGCCATTAACCACTATTCTTTCTTCCGTAGAATTGATGGAAACTTATCTGGCTATTAGCGAACTGGAACATCTGCCAAAACATGTCGACCGGATTAAATCTTCTGTTAAACATCTGAGAAGTATACTGGATGATTTTCTTTCAGTTGAAAAACTGGAACAGGGCAATGTGAAAAACCGGAAAGAGGTTTTTGATCTACGGGAATATATTGCAGAAACCGTTGACGAAGTGGAAAGTCTTCTGAAGAATAATCAGCACATTATGTATAATTATTCTGGCGATAACCAGATTAATTCTGATAAAGAAATAATTAATCATATTCTGTTCAATCTTCTAAGCAATGCTATAAAATACTCAGAAAAAGATGTTATTCTTGATGCAACGGTATCTGAAGATGTGGTTTGTATTGATATAACCGACCAGGGCATAGGAATTCCTGAGGAAGATCAGAAATATTTATTCAGTAATTATTTCAGGGCAAGTAATGTAGGCAGTATAAAAGGTACAGGGTTAGGTTTAAGTATCGTAAAGCGTTATGTTGAAATTTTAGAAGGTTCAATAAAATTCACAAGCACTCCAGGTGTGGGAACAAAATTTACTCTTCGGATTCCGAAAAGTATAAGCCCTATTTTGATTAATTCGCTACCACTTTTTAGCGCTATTATATAATACTTGTTTAATAGGTTTAATTTCTACTAATATATTTACGACGCTTAAGTTGATTGTAGTACCAGTAACGGTGCGTTATGGTAATTCATCATTTTCTTACTGATGCTTTTATGCAGCAAATGGCCAATAAATGACCGTTTTTTATGTACAATAGCAATCAGATCTATCTTTTCCTTAGCCGCATAATCTGCAATCGTATCGGTAATATGATCACCACGTACATCTAAATAATTAGTATGGGGATATTTAATGCCTCCTAATATTTTTTTATAATAACTATAGTGGCTTGCCTTTTCTTCTACAGATAACGTTTTATCACATACATGGAGAACAGTGATTTGCGATTCCCATAGTTCCGCTAATTTTTCAAGAATTAACATCGCAACATGTTCAGTACGTTGAAGATCTGTTGCAAAAACGATTTTTTTAACGGGTTTTAATACGGCTTTTTCTGGTATGAGCAATACCGGGCAAGAAGCATTATCTATAACCGCATTACTATTACTTCCAAAAATAAAGCGGCTCACAGGCCCTTCCTTACTTTTATTTCCCATAACAATCATCCAGATATCTTTTCTCATGGTAATTTCATGAACGTTATCTCCTAATTTTCCAGGTTCATTCAGTAAACGGACCGGTGGAGGCAGAACCCCATGCTGAGTGGTAAATTTCTTACTTAGCTTCCTGACTAATTTTTCCATTTCGTGAAGACATTCCTGTTCTATTGCCGAATAATCTTCATAGTAGGGGTAAACGCCAGACTCAGGTGAAACTACCTGTGGAGCATAAAAAGCGTTGTAAAGAAGAATTTCACCACGGATTTTAAATGCGATTTCAAGTGCAAATTCAGCTGCATGTTCTGATCTTCTGGTGAAATCGGTTAGTACCAGTATAGTTTTCATAGCTTTCTATTAAATCTTCAATAAAAAACAGCTCGCATTTGCCCGGATAGAGCAAATGGAGTTAATAGACAATTACCAGTTGGTCATCCACTTCGGTTACACCGGGAGCAGATGCGGCTGCCCGCTCAACCTCCTTCCTCTCGGTCCATGACCGGGCCGAACCTCTCAGGATAACTTTGCTTCCGGCAGTATCGATGACGATGTTGTTTGCTTCCAGGTTGGCGCTTCTTTCAAGCGCTTTGCGGATGTTTTCTTTAATAATTGTGGCATTTACACCTGGTTTTACAGTAATCCAGTTGCTTACTCCTTTAACACCTCCCAAATAGGTGATGGCCTGGGCTGCGGCTTCCTTCTGGTAAAGCCAGCTAACCTCACCTTCTAATGTTACCCAGCCTTTATCAACTTTAACCTGTATTTTTTCATCCGGGATCATGGTATTTGCTTCGAACGCTCTCACAATATTTTCAGCAACCTGTGTATCAGAAAGATTACCGTCTGCCAGTTTTACTTCGATATCTTCAGCTACAGCTTTTACCCCTTTTACACGTTTTGCCGCTTTCTCCGCAGCCAGTTTTTCTGAATAAAAAGTAACATGTCCGCTCAGCGTAACTATTCCATTATGTACTGCTACCCCGATTTCAGTTGCATTTAAAGCCGGTTCCCAACGTAATTCCTCCATCACATCATGTTGAATTTCGTGATCTGTCTTCATATCATACAATTAATTAGCGCTATGAAGATACCTTCTCATTTGATGATTAAGCTTGACAGGAATCAGGACAGAATATGATACTTGTCATTATTTTCATTATTAGGCTAATAAGGATGCTTGAATTTCTTCCGTCTGATATTTATCAAGGGTAGCGCTGATTCTTGTCATCGTTATGTTAGGGTTTATTCATGATTTTTAACAGAAGAAACAGGTGCCTGTTCTTTAAGTCCACGCCCTATTTTGCTATGCGATGAATGACTTGCAGGATATAAAAACAGAGTAATGAAATACATCAAAAGATTTTCAGATCTACTAATCGGAGATATAAATGAGGTTGGCGGAAAGAACGCTTCTCTGGGCGAAATGATTACTAAATTAACTCCGAGGGGTATTTTAATTCCAGATGGATTTGCAGTAACTGCATCAGCATTTAAACATTTTATCAGTTACAACAAGCTGGATGGTGTACATAACAGCTTATTAAAACAGTTAAACCGGAAGGATTTTTCTAATCTTGATAGCATTGGAGCGAAAGCCCGCGAACTGATCCTACATGTCAGGGTGCCCGGCGACCTCGCTGAAGCAATTCTTACGGCCTATGATGAAATATTTAAAGGACGAAACCCCCAGGTAGCTGTCCGGAGCAGTGCGACAGCAGAAGACCTGCCTGATGCCAGCTTTGCCGGGCAGCATGAATCGTATCTGAATATCAGGGGTGGAGAGGAGCTTATAAATGCCGTAAAACAATGTTTCGCATCGTTATATACTAACCGGGCCATTAAGTACAGGGAGGATACGGGCTTTGATCATTCAAAGATCTACATATCGGTAGGTATTCAGGAAATGGTTCGGGCTGATAAAGGTTGCTCTGGAGTTGGTTTTACCATTGAACCTGAGTCAGGATTCCCGGATGTGATACACCTTGCAGGAGTTTGGGGGCTGGGAGAAAATATAGTTCAGGGTACGGTTACCCCGGATGAGTTTCTGGTGTTTAAACCTACGCTTCGTATGCAGAAGGAAGCTATTATACAGAAGACCCTTGGCGGGAAGGAGCAGACCATGATCTATAGTGACAGCGCTTCTCAATCTACCATGAATACGGACACCCCGGAAGAGATAAGAAATAAATTTGTATTATCAGATGCTGAAATTTACAGGCTTGCCAACTGGGCGCTTATCATTGGCGATCATTATCAAAAACCGATGGATCTGGAATGGGCCAAAGATGGGATAACGAACAAGCTATACATTCTTCAGGCACGGCCGGAAACAGTCCACAGCCGTAAATCCGGACTTGAGATTACAGAATACAGGCTCACAGAAACCGGAAATGTGATTGCTGAAGGGCAGGCAATTGGAAGTAAGATCACATCGGGGCGGGCACGGGTTATTCAATCTCCGGACGAAGCCGGGGAGTTAATGCAGGGTGATATTTTGGTAACAGATCTTACCAGTCCAGACTGGGATCCGATTCTTAAACGTGTGGCCGCTATTGTAACCAACAAAGGCGGAAGAACAAGTCATGCATCTATTATTGCGCGAGAATTAGGTGTTCCTGCAATTGTTGGAACCGGTAATGCAACTGGAACGATAAAAGATGGTCAGACGATCACTGTAAGCTGTGCTGAAGGTGAAACAGGCGCCATTTATGAAGGGAATCTGCATTGGGAAGAAACGGTTATAGACCTGAGTGGCATCCGGCTGCCGGATCATCCCAAGCTGAGTTTAATTCTGGGTGAACCGGAAAAGGCCTTCATGTTATCCTTTTACCCTAATCATGGAATTGGGTTAATGCGCATTGAATTTATCATAAGCCATTATATTCAGGCTCATCCAATGGCACTGGTTAATTTCAATACCATGAAAGATCAGGAAGCTAAACAAAAGATAGCACATCTGGCCAGAAACTATGAAGATAAGAAAGTCTACTTTATTGATAGGCTTTCGCAGGGTGTGGCTACCATCGCCGCAGCGTTTTATCCCAGGGAAGTGATTGTAAGAATGAGCGATTTTAAGACAAATGAATATGCTAATCTTCCGGGGGGAAAGGAGTTTGAACCTGAAGAAGAGAATCCGATGCTGGGCTTTCGTGGCGCTTCCCGTTATTACAGCGATTTTTATAAAGAAGGCTTTCGGCTGGAATGTGAGGCAATGAAACGGGTGCGCGATGATATGGGTTTTGATAATGTGAAGCTGATGATCCCTTTTTGCCGTACTCCCCTTGAGGGAAGAAAAGTGGTTGATCTGATGAAGCAATATGGCCTGGAACAAGGAAAAAATAATTTGGAGATCTATGTAATGGCCGAAATTCCATCTAATATTCTCCTGGCAGAACAGTTTTCAGCTGTTTTTGACGGTTTTTCAATAGGCTCCAATGATCTAACCCAACTTACCCTGGGCGTTGACCGTGATTCGTCTCTTGTTGCCCCGCTGTTTAATGAAAATAATGAAGCAAGTCGTATTTTGATACATATGCTTATTGATATTGCCCATAAGAATAATAAAAAGGTCGGCATCTGCGGACAAGGGCCGGGAGATTCCCCTGAATTTGCACAATTCCTGGTGCAGGAAGGTATTGATAGTATTTCTTTTAACCCGGATTTGTTCTTAAAAGGTGTTGGAGTTGTTGCTGATGCAGTTGATAAAGAAACGCATTTAGTTTAGCCATTCTCGTAAGGTTTAGGACCGGAATTACGATACGAGTTTGTAAAGAAGATCTTTTCTTTGCTGCATAGACGCTACAATAGTGATATTATGCTGGCATAGTGTTGATTCGATTTTTTTAAGCGTAGTCCCCTTTTTCAGATTAACCAGGTTGATGGTGAAACCATTAACTTTCGACATGCCCTGGGCATTAAAATATCTTTCTGCATATTCAGGATCCATTTGGGGGAGTGAAGGTTCAGGAAGATTGAAAATGGTAATGGTTGCCTGGAAAGATTTTGCAATTTTCACCAGCAATGCAATGGTGGATGTTCCTGTAAAAAGTATATCAGTAAAAAAACCGATCCGCTGATCAGAACGCTCATTCGTAACAAGGGGAAGCAGAACTACCGGGCACTGAAGATCGTCAAGTAGTTTCAAAATATTTTTATGGTAAACCGGTTTTTCAAAATGCTGAACATCCTTTCCGGGTATTTGAACAGGAGTTTCTTTCAGATGGATAAGAGTAGATAAGACATTCTGTTCATTACCGGAAAGTGGGTTTGTTTCCGGAGTACGGATATTTAAGTTCAGGCGGTCAAGTAAAGAAATTCCTGATGATTTTACCTTTGTGATTAAGTGTCCAGCTTTCATGACGGGTTAGATTAATAGTAAAAGTATGTTTTCTCATGCAACTGATTGATTTCCTGATGTAAGCTACGTTTGCCAAAAGGTTGATTCTTTGTGAGGGAATTTATCGCTTTTATAGTTTATGGAACTTATGCAGTCAAATACGAGTCCCCTTATCCCACCAGGTGTAGTAACAGCATATAGGGTATTCATAGTTCCCGGATTATGTAAGGAGGGAAATGAATAAACTTCATTTATTTCCATTTCTTTAAACCTTTCTTTAAGCTCAATGGAGGGACAGATGATGAAACCTTGTTTATAAACAAAATCCAGTCTGTAGCCTCTTTTTCGGAGGTCATATACAGCTACATTCAGTGATGGATACGATTTCATGATGTGCAACAAAGGTCTTGAAAAGTAGATCTTTATCGGCTAACCGCAATCAGCCGGAAAACTGATCCTGGTCAGCCTGATCATACAATAAATAAGTATACTGATTAACCATTCTGTCGGAATCAAACCCTGCATTTACATCAAGTGAAGCTCTTTTAATTATCTCAATCCATTCACTAATTGATTTGTAATACATTGGAATTATTTTACGTTCAAGTAGATCAAGGAGATTCCGGGCTTCTTCCCGGTCATTTTCTGCTGTATACTGATTGGTTTTAGCCGGGCGAATGATAAAGCAATTCTTAGTATCTACTGCAAATTCAGGTATCCAGCCATCCGGAAAGGAAACATTCATGCTGCAGTTCATTGCTGCACTCATTCCGCTTGTGCCTGAAGCTTCATGATACATTCTCGGAGTATTAAGCCATATATCAGAACCCTTTTTCAACATGGCAGAAAGTTGAAGTTCATAACCGGTTAGTACAGCACAATTAGGCTGAAATTCTGTTAGCGACCGGATGCGATTAAACAAGGTAATGCCGGCCTGATCTTCAGGGTAGGGTTTTCCTGCCCATATAACCTGAACAGGATATCGTTTGGAGTTAATAATATTCAAAAACCTGTCCCAGTCATAAAGCAATAAGTCTGCACGTTTATAGGGCGCAATGCGCCTTGCCCAAACGATGGTAAGTATATCCACATCAAACAGTTTACCGCACTGATCGGCTACAACAGTAAATAACTGCTTTTTAAGCGTTTTTTTTCTGTCAATAATGGCGTAATCGTCATTGGCAATGAGTGCTGTTTCCAGTTCATGATCTGCCCAGTATTTTCTGTTCTGCGCATTTGTAATAGAAATGATATCACAAATTCCAGCGGTTCTTTTCCATATATTCCTGGTTACTTCCCCGTTAATTTTAGATACGCCGTTTGCTTTACCCGACATTCTTAGCGCGGTTTCAGTGTAATTAAGCGTCGGGCTATCATTATTTAGAAATTCACGTACCATCAGTACCGGTAAGTCTGAAAAGAATGACATCTCCTCCAGAAGTTTGAACGAATGTTCTTCGTTTCCCGCTTTTTCAGGGGTGTGAATGGTGAACACTAATCGTTTTTGTACCTCTTTCAGGTCCTGATACTTTCTGTAAAGCTGAAATGCCAAAGGCAGGGCATGCCCTTCATTAAGGTGGTAAACATCAGGTTGAATTTCAAGTAATTCCAGTAGAGCTGCCCCTCCCGAGCCAAGAAGAATGGACTGGGCGATCCGTGTTGGTTCATTCGGATCATAAAGTCGGTGTGAAATGGTTCTTGAAAGATAGTCGTTCTCCGGAATATCAGTGGTCATCAGGTATAACGGAACAGTGCCAAAAGTTTCCGGGTCTAATCGCATCACCTTTACCTGTACCGGGGCATCATGTACTGTAATGGCGAATTGTATTCCGGTGTCCTCCAGAAATGAGTAATGTTTGCGAATAAATTCCGGCTTCATGGAGGCGTCATTATCACGCACCTGGTCATAATAGCCGTAACTCCATAAAATTCCGATAGCGGTAATATTTTGTCCAAGAGAATAAGCGCTGCGCAAATGAGATCCGGCAAGGAAACCCAGACCTCCGCTATAGATCTTCAGGGCCTGATCAATAGCATATTCCATCGAAAAATAAGCAACAGTTACTGGATAATCCGTATCAGGTTTGTAAGGAACCATTGCTTAATCCTGTTTAAACTTCACGAGGCAAGTTAAATGTTGAATTTTTCAAGCTGACTGATCAGGATCAGCAATAGCCATGATAATAATCGGAATTCAGAAAAAAGTACTGACGAGGATCAGTTCCCGGGGTGATAGAATTCAGCATTTATTTAAAACCTGTTTGCCAGATTTGACTTATTATAATATACACTTTAAATAGAAAACCATTGGAAAAATTAGGGGTCTGCGAAGTAATCCCGAGAAGGAAAACCTGGAAAGATTCTTCGATCGCTAAAAATTTCATGATGTAAAGATCTCACTAAGATAAGACTTCAGGCAGGCTTCATTATTCTGAAGAAATTTCTTCAGAACTATCAAAAAATAAATTGTATTCTCATGAAAAAGATCCTTGTACTTACAGACTTTTCGTACAGTTCATTTAATGCGGCCCGTTATGCGGTCATGCTGGCCGGAACTTTTAACAGTTGCCGGATCATTCTCTACAATTCATTTGTATACATACCTATTACATCTGAGGGAGCTCTTCCGGGTGCAATGGATGTGACTGCTTTTGAAGAAGAAAGTATGAGCCGTTTAAGAGATGTAGAAATTTCCCTGGCCCCATTCCAAAAGTTTGGAACCTCAATTGAATGCCGGACAGATCAGCGTCCATTGGTAAAGGCGGCAGAAGAGATGGTCCGTAATGAATCGGTAGACCTGACAGTGGCTGGAAGTAAGGGCCGATCTGTACCGGGTGATCTTTTTTTTGGAAGCAATACAGTTAACCTGATCAATCATTTTCATATGCCCCTGTTAATCATACCGCCCAAAGCTATTTATGAACCGGTAATGAGCGCAGTTTTTGCCTGTGAACTGAATCAGGTAGAAAAAATACCTGTAAATACAATCCGGACATTCATTCGGGAGCTTCAGTGTAAGCTTTTTATTCTTAATATTGATAAGCATAGTGAGGATCAACTGAATACCGACCAAATACTGCAGATGTCAAAACTTCATGAGTTAATGGATGATACCCATCCGGAATATCATTATACCAACAATAGGAATATAGATGAAGGGATCAGCCAGTTTTGCGAAAAGCACCAGGCCGGTGTATTGATACTTATTCATAAAAAATATGGTTTCCTGCATAAACTGCTACATAGCAGCATTACCAGAAAAATGGCTACGCATGCCGCCATTCCATTGCTGGTATTAAAAGAGACTTCGGAGTATCAGGGTTCAGAGCCAGAGGTGGAAACTCAACAGGAAGCCAGGAATGCTTAAACTCACCTTTAAAGAGTAAAAAAGATATATCATATGGAAACAATTATTGATCAGCAATTATCGGACGAGCTTCAGGATATGTTCCTTCAAAATAAGCTTTGGTTATCGGATATCCTTTTCTACGAAGATGAAGTGCGGTTTTTTCGAAATATGTTCGATAAAGCATTCTCACAAGCATTGAATGACCATCACTTAAACCAGGTTCAGCATATAGATTCGGAAATTACCGCCCTGAAAAACTACCTGGACGAATTGAAGAATATGGTGTTGGATCACCGCCGGCTGCTGGAATCCCTGCTGGATAAATCAAAAGAAACCATAGGACTTGATTTGATTGAAGAGAATACCAGGATAATTGAAAAAATCAAGGAACTGTTTTTGTCTGTTCAAACTGTTAAAGCAAAACTGGTGGGGTTGGTTGAAAGTGCACGTGAAGGGAATGTACACCTGCTGGGTGAATAGATAAAAACTTTACCCGGCAGATGCAGCCAGTAAATAGCTGCTGTCTATTTATATTCGAATAACCACTTTAAAGGGGAATAAGGTGTTTTAACCGCCAGTTTATATTGCTTTATGCATCTTTCCCTGATTAAATCTACTGCCTCTTCAATTGAATCTGTTAGTAAATACAATTTTCTGTCGGTATCTGATATTGCACCCTGGGCATACATTAAGTCGATATGTTCCAATAATTCGCGATGAAAATCCTTGCAGAAGATTATTATTGGAAAATCTTTTATTTTTTTGGTTTGAATTAAAGTTAGTGCTTCAAAATATTCATCCATTGTACCGTAACCGCCGGGCATAACCACAAAAGCGTACGAGTATTTAATTAAAAGTATTTTGCGAACAAAGAACTGTTTAATGCTTACCCATTTATCAAGGTACTTATTGGGTTTTTGTTCACGTGGTAAATGGATATTACATCCTACCGACCTCCCGCCAACATCTTTGGCGCCCCGGTTTGCTGCCTCCATTAACCCGGGGCCACCGCCGGTCATTATGGTAAATCCCAGCTTAGCAAATTCGGCAGCAATCTTCCTTGTCAGTTTATAATACTCATGGTCCTCCTTAAACCGCGCGGATCCAAAGAAAGTAATGCAGGGACCTGCAAAATGTAATGCCCTGAACCCTTTTATAAGCTGGAAAAAAGTCTTGATACAGAATGTAAACTCCTTCCAACGCGACTGCGGTCCCTCAAGAAATTGAATTTCCGATTTTGAAGTTTCCATAATCTTCTGAATGCTTATATAAACTTCGCAAATGCCAGAGTTTAAAATAAGAACTAAGGTCACTTTTAAAAATGATTCTGGTTGGTTGAGAGAAGACTTAATGTGAAATGCTAAATCATCCTTGAAATAATAGCTGTTAAAATAATAGTTTTACTGGTGTTTGTTTTTCATTTATGAGCTTTATATTGTACAATTGATGAATATTGAGGAGTGGCAAAAGGTACACGATTTATTGCCAATAAGGGAAGAACTAAGCCATATGAGTCAACATGAAACCTTATTTACTTGACGTTAAATCTTTATTAAAAGATTCCATTCATGTTAAAGAGATACATGAAAAGCATCTTAATGATGAATTTCACTTTCATAATGCATATGAAATTGCACTAATTATAAAAAGCAGTGGTAAGAGGGTAATAGGAGATTGTATTGAAGATTTTACTGATGGTGATCTTGTCATCATGGGTCCTCATCTTCCTCATGTTTCTTACACTAACAGTAATGATAGTCCTAAGGTTCACGCTCTGGTTATTTATTTTCACCCGGATTGGCTAACCGATGTCCACCTGAATTCTGCAGATTTCGCCAGATTTAGAGAATTAGTTGATGATATGAACCGGGGGATAAAGATCCTGGGTAAAACAAGGATGAAAGTAATCAGGGGCATCTTAAAGCTTAAGAATTATAAAGGGCTGCAACGAATTATTTCTATACTGGAGATCTTAGAAATGATTTCGGCATCAAAGGAATATGTTTGCCTGGCTAGTGAGGGGTATTCAAATTCATTCAGCCAAAAAGATGTAAAGCGTATGGATCAGGTTTATAAGTATGTGATGGAACATTTTACAGATGACATAGGGCTTAATGAAATTGCTTCTATAGCAAATATGACTCCTACTGCTTTTTGTAAGTTTTTTAAAATTAAAACCAGTAAGACTTTTTCAAATTTTGTAAATGAAGTTCGTATTGGTTATGCCTGTAAATTACTTTGTGACGAAAATCTAAGTGTATCGCAGATCTGCTTCAAGTGCGGATTTAATAATTTAACAAACTTCAATAAGAACTTTAAACATTTTACTAAGATGGTGCCTACAAGGTATAAGGCCTCATTGAAAGTGAGATAATGACATCTGAAAGTTGATTATGCAATAATTGCAGGCTTTTTCGAGACATGTCCGGGGCAGCTTCGCTGATCTTACGTTCAGGAACGTAGGATCGTCGAACGTGGGTACAACCTGTCTCCTAGCAGAGTATTTTCTTTATAAACATCTATACTACCAATTGCGGGAGTGTCCTCATCTGGTTTTTATATCCAGTTCTATCACTGGCTTACAAGCTAACGTAAAAGTACAGCAACGCAGTTAATGAATATCGTTTAATTAGCTTATAATAAGAGTTTATATAGCACTTTAGCAAAATGGCTCCTGGTAAAAAAATGATAAAATAGTTTAAGTGTTGGATAATATACGTACAATATTGCGTAACAAATGTGTGTAGATTTACAATATAGAAAAGGGAAGATAATATTAATAATGCTACATCGATATTAGTGATCCCTGTTTATTTTAGATGTGAAAAAAGATGAATAAAGAAATTTCTAAAACGCCTCTTCATCGGAGAGAATTTTTGACTATGGCAGGAGTTACTGCGGCTGCATTTGCAGTTTCACCACGTTTTGCATTTGCTGAAGAATCCCGAAGTGACCGCAAGATCCGCATCGGAATAATAGGAGGAGGTTTTGGTACAGGCTTCAATTTTCATGAACACCCTAACTGTATTGTTGAGGCAGTGAGTGATCTTCGTTCGGACCGGCGTGAAAAGCTGATGCAAGTTTATAAATGCTCAAAAAGCTATGAGTCGTTGGAAAAACTGTTGCTTGATCCAAAAGTAGAGGCTGTTTTTATTGCAACTCCGGCCCCTGATCACGCCCGCCATGTACTAGCTTCATTAAAGGCCGGAAAACATGTATTATGTGCTGTTCCCGCAGCAATGACGCTGGACGAGTGCGATGATTTAAGAGATGCAGTTCGTAGTACAGGTTTGACTTATATGATGGCAGAAACCAGTACATACCGCCAGAATACAATTTCTGCTAAGAAATTTTACAAAGAAGGCGCGTTTGGTGATATTTTCAGTGCTGCTGCAGAATATAACCATCCCGGCCTGGAAACTTACTTTTTTGCAAATGGCAAACCAACATGGAGACATGGCTTACCTCCAATGCTTTACCCTACTCATTGTACATCATTTTTAATTGCTGTAACCGGCGAAAGATTAACTGAAGTAAGTTGTCTGGGCTGGGGAGATGATAGTCTTCTATTAAAGGATAATCCATATAAAAATCCTTTCTGGAATGAAACGGCATTTTTTAAAACAAATAGGAATACGCCATTTAGGGTAGAAGTAAACTGGAAAGGAGCTTTAAGAGAAGCAGAGCGGGGTGAGTGGCGGGGAAGTAAGATGAGTTTCTTTTCATCTCCAGGTGGTACGGAAGAATCTACTATTGTTCGTTCAGCAGATACCCTGGGACAGGATGATGCGGGATTTAAAAATAAAAAAAACACAGTAGAAGTATTTAAACAACCGCTGTGGTGGAAAACAGATATGCTACCAGAACCCTTGCGTCATAACAGTGGCCATGGCGGATCTCACACATTTATAACACATGAGTTTATTGATGCGCTTGTAAATAACCGTCAGCCTGAAGTTAATATTTATGAAGCATTGGCATACACGGCGCCTGGAATTGTGGCACATAAATCTGCACTGAAAGGTGGAGTACATATGAAAATACCAAATTTCGATAAGTAGGTAATTATAAAAAGCTAATCTGCTAACAGGCGTAAGTCTCTTAAAATAAATAAATGAATAGTTGGCCAAAATCTTTAGAGTTATTAAAAAGTAATGAGCAATGGATACCGGGAGGTGTTGTTTCATTAAACAGAAAATCTGATCCGAATATCTGTTTTACCAAAGGCCAGGGCAGCCGGGTATGGGATTTGGAAGGAAACGAATATATTGACTATCAGGCAGGATTTGCTGCTGCATTTCTTGGGCATAATGATCCCGATGTAAATGGTGCGGTACAAAGGGCCCTGGAGGAGGATACGATCTTAATGGGAGCCGGACCTACTGACTTGGAGGGTAAGCTGGCTGAGTTATTTTGCCAATGTGTACCCACTGTTGAACGGATTCAGTTGACCACTACCGGATCGGAGGCCACATATCATGCCATCCGAATTGCCCGGGCTGTTACCAGACGCGACCATGTTATTATTATGCAAGGTGGCTATAATGGGTGGCATAATGATGTGGCCGGGAATGTGATAAGTACACTTAACGATGTAGGACAAAGGGTTAGTCCGGGTGAATATCCATTTGATAGTTTGTCAGCCGGGATTCCGGAATGCCATAAATCACTGATCCATGTAATCAATTATAATGATCTCGATTCTGTTGAATATATAATCAAACGTCATCCTGTTGCCTGTATTATTTTAGAACCTATTCTTCAAAATATTGGCATCGTAAAACCTTTGCCCGGCTACCTGGAAGGGTTAAGAAAGCTGGCCGATGAAGATGGGTTCCTATTGGTTTTTGATGAAGTGAAAACCGGTTTCAGGCATGCGTTGGGGGGGTATCAGAGCATTTGCGGAGTAACGCCAGATCTCAGTACTTTTGGTAAGGCAGTTGCTAATGGTTATCCTATGGGCGTTATTGGAGGAAAAAAGAAGTATATGGATTATTTTGTACATCCCGAGAAAGCCGAACGTGTACTGATAGCAGGTACATTTAATGCGCATCCGTTAATCAGTGTTGCTGCAATTGCTACTCTTCAAAAGCTTGCCTCTTCAGAACACAGGGTTTATGAACATGTGAACGCACTTGGACAAAGGCTTGAAGATGGCTTGAACGAAATTTTCAATGCTTACGATTCACCGTTTTATATTGCACGTGAAGGTTCTGCATTCTGTGTTTACTTTATGGATCATGCTCCGATTGACTTTCATGATGTAGCAGTAAATAACAATTTTGCACTTGACAAAGAATACAGGCTTAAACTTATTGAGAAAGGGGTATTTAATTTTCCTTTACCGATAAAACAGGGTAGCATATCATTCGCTCACAGCGTGCAGGATATTGATGAGACATTAGAAAATACACAGTTAGTAGTTAGCGATTTATTTAATAAGAAAAGTGTTTTAAGATAATGAAGATCACAGCTATAGAAACAATGGTCTGCCATGCGAAAATGCGTAACTGGATTTTTGTAAAAGTAGTAACCGATCAGCCAGGGCTTTGGGGATGGGGAGAAGCAACACTGGAATGGCATACACGCTCTGTTACAGGAGCTATTGAGGATCTTTCACAGCTGCTTATTGGAGAAGATCCCAGGCGCATTGAACATCTCTGGCAAATGATGTACCGGCAGCATTTCTGGCACGGTGATAACATCGTAAGAGGGACTGCAATGAGCGGGATTGATATTGCCCTTTGGGATATTTTAGGTAAAATTCACGGTGTTCCATGTCACCAGCTTTGGGGCGGTCGTGTAAGGGATTACATACGTTTGTATTGTCATTTAGGTGGCGGGAAAATGGAAGATTTCTACCAAACCAAGCCGAATGACGCTAAACGCTTTGGAGAACTTGCACGGCAAGCCGTTGATGATGGCTTTACAGCCTTTAAATCAATGGCTGTGCCTGAAACAATGCCGCTTGAGGGGTTGAGGCCTATACATTATGCTGAAGCTTGTGTAAAAGAAATGCGCGAAGCGGTTGGAGATGATATTGATATTATGGTTGATTGTCATGCTCGTCCAAGTCCCCGTATGGGAATGCTATTTGCTAAAGCACTTGAACCTTATGGATTGTATTTCTTTGAGGAACCTTGCTGGCCTGAAACCATAGAGGATATTGCCTTAATACAACGTGCAGTAAAAACTCCGATAGCATCTGGTGAACGTCTGGTAGGTATTCACGCATTTCGGGAAATGTTTGAAAAACGCGCTGTAAGTGTTGTTCAACCTGATATAACGCATTGCGGAGGCCTGAGTGAAGTCCGCAGGATAGCAGCTATGGCTGACGCTTATCGTATTTCGATTGCTCCACACAACCCCCAGGGGCCGGTAAGTACCGCAGCTTCTATTGAATTCGGATTTGCTACGCCTTCCTACATTATTTGTGAAAATGTGCATAATGACGTTCCGTGGCGTACGGATGTGGTAAGCGAAGGTTTTACAGTAGAAAAGAAGGGAAGAATAGTGCGTCCGAATGAAAGACCCGGGTTGGGAATTGAAATAAATGAAAAAGAAATAAAAAAGCATCCGTTTAAGCAGGAAGTTTTACAAAGAACTTTCTATAAGGATGGAAGTGTTGGCGATTGGTAGTTAAACAGCTGATTATGGAGAAGTTATTTGAAAATAAAACGGTTATAATAAGTGGCGGTATGGGTGATATTGGCCGTGCAATGGCGGTAGAATTTGGTAAGCATGGAGCTAATGTAGCTTTATGCGGGTCTAGACCGGTTACCGTGGCAACTGAATTTTTAAACAGCATGACGCAATATCCTGTTTCCTGCACCTATCACCAGGTTGATGTTACTGATGCGAAAGCGGTTCAGGACTGGGTAATGGAGATTGAAAATTCAATTGGTGTTCCTGATATCATTATTCCAAATGCCGCTACGGTAACATTGGCAGGTATTCATGAGGTTACGCCGGAACAATGGTCCAGGGAGCTGCGGGTTAACCTGGACGGCGCCTTTCATCTTGCCCAAAGTGCGACAGCCCGTCTTCTTCACCACAAAAAGCCCGGCCGGGTAGCTTTTATCGGAAGCTGGGCGGGGTATACCCCTCATATACATATCCCGGCATATTGCGTATCTAAAGCGGGTATGCGAATGCTCTGTAAATGCATGGCCCTGGAGCTTGCACCTCATAATATCCTGGTAAATGAACTTGCTCCCGGTTATGTTGCTGCAGGTTTAAGTGGTGATATATGGGAGAAAAATCCGGGAACTGGTGAAATAGCCAGACAAAAAGTGCCAATAAAAAAGGTGATGAGTGCAGAACAGGTAGCTGAGCAGGTAATTTTCCTATGCCATCCAAATAATGTTCATATGACCGGCAGTACCATATTAATGGATGGCGGTTTATCGCTGTTGTCCTGATCTTTATGTATGGAAAAAGATAATTACCCTACATACCGGAATCCTTCGTTTGCCGGATTAATTGGTGTTGCACAAGAAGATATTACACCACCGGCAGGAATATACGCCCGCAACTGGGGCGCTGCAAATCACGACGCTGCTGAAGGAATACATAGCCCGCTTATACTTGTATGCAATACTTTTCAATCATCCCGGGAGGCAAAACCTCTGATATTAATTTCTGCGGATCTGGGTTGGTGGAAAAGTTCCGAAGATGAATGGTTTGTTCGTCAGGGAGTTTTAAAAACATTATCACTGGAACCCTACCAGTTAATGATCTGTTTGTCACATACGCATGCAGGTCCCAGTTTATCCCGGAAGGATAAATTAAAACCCGGCGGTGAACACATCGAGCCGTACCTGCTTAAACTACAGGAATGCGCTATAAATGCCATAAAAAGAGCATTATCAACTGCTGAACCCAGGATATTGAGCTGGAAATACGGAACATGCAGCCTGGCTGCGAACCGCGATTTGCCCGAATTGAACACCGAAAGGATTGTTGTAGGATTTAATCCCGAAAAGGAAGCCGACAATGCCTTATTGGTAGGTCGCATCACGGATGAAGAAGGACAAATCATCGGCACAATTGTTAATTACGCTTGTCACCCTACTACTCTGGCCTGGGATAACAAGCTTATCTCGCCCGATTATATCGGAGCAATGCGTAAACTGGTAGAGTCAGAAACACATGCGCCATGTTTGTTTCTGCAGGGAGCTTCAGGAAACCTGGCCCCCCCTGAACAGTATGTTGGTGATGTTACCGTGGCTGAAAGTTATGGACGTCAGGTTGGATATGCCGTATTAGCTACGCTTCAGTCGATGCTGCCGCCTCAAATGGAGCTTGGGTTTAGCAACGTAGTTGAATCCGGCGCCCCATTGGCAGTCTGGAAGAAATCTTCCTACAATCCTTCAGCTGCGGTGTCATTCGAAATGATCAACATTGAATTTCCTCTTAAACCGCTTCCGTCGTTAACCGAGATACAACAGCAATGGGAAGAATGTGAAGATCGTGTTATAAAAGAACGCCATTGGCGTAAGCTTAATATCCGAAAAGCTGTTGGCGATGCCGAAAACGCTTGTGTTCCCCTCTGGATCTGGCGCCTTGGCAATTCATTTCTTGTCGGACAGCCTAATGAAGCATATTCAGATTTCCAAACAGAATTAAGGAAGGAACTGACTCAATATGCAGTGGGAGTGATGAATGTTGTTAATGGACATATAGGATATTTGCCTGTAAATGAATTATATACTCATGATGTCTACGCGGTTTGGCAAACACCTTTCGCGCAAGGTTCTCTTGAGCTTCTTATTAAAACAGCTAAAAATAGTCTACATCAAATGATCAAAACATGAACTTAAAACTTACTGCGCTCGATGCGGCTATTTTTGCAGTCTACATATTAGGTGTGATCGCTCTTGGAGTGTATGCATCCCGTAAAGGAAATAAGACGAAACGTGATTATTTTCTTGCCGGAGATAAACTTCCATGGTGGATGATCGGCGGCAGTATTATCGCTTCAAACATTAGCAGCCATCACCTGGTTGGCGCTATGGGTGTTGCTTATACCCGGGGTTTTGTTGCTATAGCAATAGAATGGGGTGCAATACTAATAGGTTTTAATGCTTTATTATGGATTTTCCTTCCTTTTTATATTCGGAACGGCTTTTATACCATGCCGGAATTTTTACAAAAGCGGTTTGGCGGCGGAGCCCGTACCATTTACTCAATATTGGTTTTACTAACATACATCTTTGTTGAAATAGGAGCCGTATTATATTTTGGTGCACTTTCTTTACACTCATTACTTGATATTCCAATGATGAGCAGTATAATCGTTCTTGCTATTGCTACAGGTATATATACTATTGCCGGGGGATTACGCGCTGTGATATGGACTGAAATGCTACAACTTGTGGTACTGGTAATGGGCGGCCTTGCATTGTCTTTTGCAACTATCAATGCCGCCGGCGGAATGTCAGCGGTTATGGAAACATCCAAAGACTGGGACCTGATACTTCCGGCAGATGACCCTGATTTTCCATGGACGATGTATCTGGGAGGCGTTTTGTGTATCAGTGTGTTTTATTGTGCTACGAACCAGTTTATCGTACAGCGGACACTGGCTGCAAAAAATGAATGGCATGCAAGGATGGGGGTGATCTTTGGTGATTATTTAAAGTTTCTGGTTCCGCTTATTATCACCATTCCGGCACTTGTTGCTCCAAAGTTATTTCCAAACCTTGAAAAGCCTGATCTTCTGTTTCCTACATTAGTAGAAAATCTGCTGCCGGCTGGTTTAGTGGGCCTGGTTATGGCCGGACTGATAGCTGCGGTGATGTCTCATTTGTCGGGTGCAATAAACTCATGTACCACTATACTGACAATAGATGTTTACTTACCATACTTTAAAAAGAATGCTAATGAAGCACAATCTGTAAGATTTGGACGACTATCAGGGGTTATTATCATCATTCTTGGAATTTTATGCACAGGTGTTTTGGTGCTTCATTCGGATAAACCGGT
>DASWTL010000275.1:0-8088 GCA_036402155.1 Sphingobacteriaceae bacterium
ACAGCATTCGTCTTAATGAAAGTAAATATAATGTGATGCAGGAGGTTGTTCCGTTTCCATGGGAAATCTGCATAAAAAATTATGTTCTTTCTTACCGTACAGAAAACACCACAGAATATCTGGAGGGCACGTGGGATGGAAAAGGCCGCGATGATGATGAGTGCATACCGGGACATATTATTCTGGCGAGAACGCCTCAAGCGCTTGAACAATACCTGCAGGCAAATAAGGATTCAGTTATCCAAACTAATCCGATCGTTGCAGACTCTCCGCCTCCATCAATTGATTTCACTTCTTCCTTCCTGAACACCATCCCTTTAAAGGTGAAAGAGATCGTTGTACATAATGCAAACCTTCAGCTGCATTTAAACGACTATTCAAAGGTTGATAATGATACCGTTTCAATCTATCTTAACCGAGAAGCCCTGGCAAAAAATATATGGATATCAAAACGTTCTGCCATAGTAAATTTCAAGCTCGACACAAGGTTAACCTTTCATGAGTTATTGCTGTATGCCGAAAATCTTGGAAAAATCCCACCTAATACCTCATCCCTGCTTCTAATCGACGGACAAAGAGTCCACCGGATAAGAATTGAGTCTGACAAACAAAAAACGGCGGCAATCTATCTACGATATAAACCCTGAAAATATGATCAAAAATATAATAGCCAGAGGCGTACTGTTGATCAGTCTGATACTTGCATTTACCAATGTTGGCGCGCAAAACTATACAGGCATCTGGCAGGGCTACATTACCGCATCAGAAGGCGGACTACAATACTATAATTCCGGCTATGCTCTAAATGTTAAATCACACCAGGAGGACATCATTACTGGTAATTCATACATCTATGGCCGATATACCTTGAAATTTGAGGGCCTGCTTGATTTTATCGGCACTGTACAAAATCAAAAAAGCCAATCATGGCTTACTGAATTAAAGGTTCTTGATTATAAAACATCCAATGATACCTTTAGGCTCTGTGTTAAACTAGCCGACCTTAATTTCACGCATAAAGACGGCATCGATTACTTAACCGGCAATTGGAACGGAAGTACTGAAAGCGGCAGTAATTGTGCGCCTGGAAAAGTTTATTTACAAAGATACAATCCCAATAAACCAGATGGTATTGAGCCAATCCCACAAGAGGTGATGAAAATGATCTCGGATGATAATCAATCTAAAATGAAATTTCTGGAAACTGAATTAATGGATCCGGTAATAATTAATGTGAATAATAACTTTATCCATTTTGAACTGGAAGATTATATGAAAGAAGACATGGACACCGTATCCGTTTATATTAATCGAACTCCGGTTCTGCAAAATGTCAAGATAACTAAAAAGCCCAAAACCTTTGCAGCGCATCTGGATAAAAGATCTGAACTGACAGAAATTATCATGTATGCTGAAAACCTGGGTAAGATCCCACCTAATACCTCAACGCTCACAATTATTGACGGAGTAAAGAAATACCGGGTTCTGATACAATCAACCAGGGAACATAGTGCAGTGATTTACTTGAGATACGCTGGAAAGAAACAGGTAGATCCCCCAAAAAGGAGAGTACCACCAGGTATAGTAAACAAACCTTAAACTTAAGCAGTACATAATGATAAAAACAATATCATTTTCTGTTCTTCTTTTATTTTGGTTTACTGTTACCTCGGCAATTAACCTGAAAGGGTTATGGAATGGGCATATTACAACAAACGAACACAATGCGAGTGCAAACTATATTATTAGCATAGAAGAGCAGAAGGATGGTATAATTTCAGGAAAGGCATTGCTTTACAAACCGAATATTTATGCTGAAGCATTCGGGTTACAGCAGTTTTTCGGAACCATTGAAAATAATCAGATCACCATAACAGATGTAATCATTCTGGATGAGAGAATACCATCATCCAGGTTTTTTCTATGTTTTAAATTAAGCAAATTATTGTACGGCAAAATAGATACTGTTGAATCTCTGCAGGGAAACTGGCGAAGCAATTCTGCTACCTGTTTGCCTGGGAAAATATATTTAACAAGATATTTTGAGAATTCAGCCAATCAAAAGGAAAAAGTTCCACCGTACGTTTTGAACGCTGTAAAGTCTAAAGACAATAAACCTTTATTCAAAAGCACAGAGTTATCTCCGGTGGTATTAAATGTAAATAGCAACTTACTGGATGTTGAGATTAAAGATTATATGAAAACAGATAATGATACTGTTAGTATTTATCTGAACCGGAAATTGATATTAAACAAACTTAACATTTCCAAAAAACCCTTTAAATTCACCATCAGGCTAAATAAGATCCTGGCTTCTAATGAGTTGATCTTATATGCAAACAATATTGGTCACATTCCACCCAATACTTCCTTATTAATAATTTCGGATGGCGAAAAAAAACACCGCCTGCTAATTGAATCAACACTTCAAAAAAGTGTTGCTATTTACTTAAAAAGATCGTCTGAATAAAAATAAAAACGGCCTCACTTATTAGTGAAGCCGTCCGGATAATGTATTTATTTTTATTACACGTCTATACGTGCATATTTAGCATTTCGTTCAATAAATTCCCTGCGCGGAGCCACTTCATCTCCCATCAGCATGGAAAAAGTATGATCACATTCGGCAGCATTGTCAATAGTAACCTTACGTAAGGTACGGGTATCAGGATTCAATGTAGTTTCCCATAATTGTTCTGCATTCATCTCTCCAAGACCTTTATATCGCTGAACATGTACACTGTCTTCTTTACCTGCTCCTTTTAGTTTCTGGATTGCTGCATCACGCTGATCATCATTCCATGCATATTCCTGCTCCTTACCCTTTTTAACAAGATACAGTGGCGGTGCTGCAATATAAACGTAACCGAATTCGATCAGCTCCTTCATGTACCTGAAAAAGAAAGTCAGGATCAGCGTTGTAATGTGGGAACCATCAACATCCGCATCTGTCATAATAATAACACGGTGATAACGAAGCTTATCCAGGTTTAATGCCTTTACATCATCTGCTGTACCAATACTTACACCCAGGGCAGTGAACATATTCTTGATCTCGTCGTTTTCATAGATCTTATGCTCCATCGCTTTCTCCACATTCAGGATCTTACCTTTTAACGGTAGAATTGCCTGAAAATTCCGGTCGCGTCCCTGTTTAGCTGTACCACCGGCAGAGTCACCCTCAACCAGGTACAATTCGCATGATGCGGGATCATTATTTGCACAATCTGCCAGCTTACCAGGAAGACCTGAGCCGCCCATTACGCTTTTACGCTGAACCATTTCACGGGCTTTCCTGGCGGCTGCACGAGCTGTAGCAGCCAGAATAACCTTGTTAACGATCATTTTAGCTTCCCTTGGGTTCTCTTCCAGATAATTACCCAAAATTTCACCAACGGCGATGTCAACAGCGCCCATTACCTCGTTATTACCAAGCTTGGTTTTGGTTTGGCCTTCAAACTGAGGTTCTTGTACTTTTACCGAGATCACGGCAGTCAACCCTTCCCTGAAATCATCGCCGGTTATTTCAATCTTAACATTTTTAAGCAGTCCTGACTTTTCAGCATATGATTTAAGGGTTCTGGTTAATCCCCTGCGGAAACCGGCTACGTGTGTACCACCTTCATGCGTATTAATATTATTCACATAAGAATGTACATTTTCTGTATACGTTTCATTGTACTGCATGGCCAGTTCAACCGGAATTCCTTGCTTAATACCTTCAACATAGATTGGCTCAGGGATTAATGGCGTACGCGTTCCATCCAGATACTTTACGAACTCACTTAACCCACCTTCTGAATAGAACTCTTCGTTCATGAATGAACCGTCTTCATTCTCTTCCCGCTCATCAGTAAGTTTTAGCCTGATCCCTTTATTCAAAAAGGCAAGTTCACGCAAACGTGCAGCTAGTGTCTCAAATTTATATTCTGTAGTTAAAGAGAATATCTCTTCATCCGGTTTAAACTTAACAATAGTACCGGTACGCTTGGTCTCTCCTATTACCTTAACATCAAACATGGGCTTGCCACGCTCATACTCCTGGGTAAATATTTTACCATCACGATGTACCACAGCACTTAAGTGGATGGAAAGAGCATTCACACAGGAAACACCTACACCATGTAAACCACCAGAAACTTTGTACGTATCCTTGTCGAATTTTCCCCCGGCGTGTAAAACCGTCATTACTACTTCCAGCGCCGATTTCTTTTCTTTAGTATGCATTGCCGTAGGAATACCACGACCATTATCTTCAACAGTAATTGAATTATCTGTATGAATAATTACATTGATATCGGTACAATACCCGGCAAGAGCCTCATCAATGGAATTATCCACTACTTCGTAAACCAGGTGATGCAAGCCTTTAAAGCCTGTATCTCCGATATACATCGACGGGCGCTTTCTTACTGCCTCCAGGCCTTCTAAAACCTGTATATTATCTGCTGAATAATTTGATTTGTCTTCGATTTCTTCGCTCATAAATATGTAAACAACAAAGTATCAAAAATACGCTTTTTAGCTGGTATACGCTAATTTGTGGATAAATAAAAGCTAACAAAACGATAGTTATTAACATAGTTAAATGTTTAGGATACTTAATCTTAAAGTTTATATTTGCCTAAATTTTGTAAACTTTTATATGAAAAAAGCATTGTCCATTATTATTAAAGTTACAGCTGGAATAGCAGTAGCTATAGCAGTTATCTCTTGCAATAAAGAACAGCCTAAATCTGGAGCTGTAATTACTAATGGAACATCTGATAAAAAGGCCGAACCAATAGTTTTTGTAAATTCAGATTCACTCCTGAACAACTATGAATATTTTAAAGATGTAAGGGGAAAGTTTGAGCAGAAATCAAAAAAAGCACAAACCGATCTTCAGGCTAAAGGTGCCGCTTTTCAGCGTGAAGTTGCAGCGTATCAATCAGGGGCCGCCAGTATGAGTGCAGATCAGCGGGCAGCAACCGAAGAACGTCTTGCCCGAAAACAACAGGAGCTCGCAGCATTTAACCAGAATGCAGGTAATGCCCTGCAAAATGAAGAAGCTGCTGAGAATGAAAAGTTATACAACAAGGTGTCATCTTACCTTAAGACTTATGCCAAAAAGAAAGGTTATAAGTTTGTTTTAACTTATTCAAAATCCAATCCCGCTGTATTGTTTGCAGATGAAAGCCTTGACATAACAAAAGAGGTTGTTGCTGGCCTGAATGCCGAATACAAAAAGAAATAAAAAGATATCTAATTATTCAACCCCGGCTCAACCGGGGTTTTTTTATGCCTCTTTCCGGGGCCACTCCATGGAATGAATTATTCCTGGCGGCTTCATAAATCATTCAGATTTAAAATTCGAGCTTCCGGCAACCTTTCCCTGAAACTTCTCGTGTTTAAAATGTGCAGATTTCTCTCTGGACATAACGTAGAACTTAATTATTGGCATTTTAAACATCAACATCATGAGAAAGCTTTTTATAACCCACCAGGCTATTTTAATATTCCTTTTGATTACAGCAGCAATAAGTTGTAAAAAGAATGATGATCCGGAACCGGACCAGACAAAAAATGTAACCGTTCAAATGAGTGGCGCTAATGAGGTTCCGGCTGTATCAACCACTGGTACCGGCACAGCGCAGATAACCTACGATCCCGTTACGAAGATGATAACTTACCAATTGGTCTGGCAACTGGGTTTAGCTTCTGCCACAACCACAAACATGCATTTTCACGGTGCCGAGGATGGTTCAGACTTAAAAAGTTCACCACCAACAATTGGAATTACCGGCTTTAGCACCTCCAGTTCCGGCACCTTAAGTGGAACAACACGTGCACTTAGTTCAACTGAAGAAACCCAGCTGCTGGCCGGAAAATGGTATGTTAATATTCACAGCTCGACCAACCCTGGTGGTGAGTTGAGAGGCAATATTAAGTTTCCATAATGACTCGTATAATGGTTGGGATAGTGCAGGTGTTCCAACCTCACATCCCAATCATCACTTCTAAACATTAGCAGAAAATATGCTGTTTACCATAAATGAAGATTTTTATAGGTTGTTCAGGTTTTTACAACTCATCCTGGAAAAACAGCTTTTATCCTGAAAAACTACCATCAAAAAAGTGGTTTGAATATTACTCAACGCAATTTAACACACTCGAAATCAATTCTTCCTTTTATCGGTATCCAAAACTACAAGTACTTCAGAAATGGGTAAATGACTCACCGGATGATTTTAAGTTTTCCATCAAAGCGCCACGTACGGTAACGCATTACCGCCGATTTCTTAATGCTGAGCAACCGCTGGTAGACTTTTACAACCTGATCAGCGAAGGATTAAATGAAAAACTCGGCCCTGTCCTTTTCCAGCTTCCGGCAAGTTTTACATACACCCCTGAGCGTTTAGATCTTATCATCCATGCGCTTGATCCTCACTTTATAAATGTGATGGAATTCAGGCACACCAGCTGGATGCAACCTGAAATTTATGGGATATTAGAAAAATCCGGAATAACGTATTGCAGCATGAGTCATCCTTCCTTGCCTGACGATCTGGTAATAACCGGCAGCAGAGAATATATTCGTTTCCATGGCGTCCCTGAGCTATACAAGTCTTCTTATTCCGCTGAATATCTATCCCAATGGGCTAATGCGATAAAACAGGAAAGACCAGATCAGTGCTTTATTTACTTCAACAACACAATCACTACTGCTGCCATCGAAAATGCTGTAACGTTACGTCGATTGCTGGAATAAGATGTTATTCGTCTCCATCAAACCAACCTTCATGTTCAGGTTCATCATCAAGAAGATCATCTATTTCTCGACGGTCCTTCTTGGTCGGTCTTCCCGAACCCCTATCGCGCAACAATGCAGGAGCATGGAACATTGATTTATATGCATGCGTTTCCTCTTTTGGTGTGAGATCCTCATAAAATGTTACCGCAGTTTTAGCATCAACACGCCGTTCAAGCAACCCGGTCACTTTTATTACTTTCCGCTCAATTCCTTTCTGAACAGTGAAAACTTCGGATATCTTAACTATATGCGATGGCTTAACTGTCTGACCGCCCTTCTTTACCCGTCCTGCCTTACACGCATCAGTAGCTAAACTCCGGGTTTTGAACGCCCGGATAGCCCATAAATATTTATCAATTCTCAATTTATCCTTATCTGCCATATTCAAAATCTTAAACAAAACTCCTCAAAAAACACTTAATTTGCTAAAAGTTTAATCTTAAAACGCATACAAAATAATGACTGAGCTAAAAAAATTTGTTGAAGAGGCCTGGGAAGATAGAAATCTTCTGAATTACAAAGAATATGCCGATGCAATAGACAGAATAATTAAACATTTAGACCGTGGCGAGTTACGTGTCGCAGATCCAATCGGAAATCGCTGGCACGTGAATGAATGGATTAAAAAAGCGGTTATTTTATATTTTCCCATTCGTGAAATGCAGGAAATAACGGTAGGCCCATTTGTATTTCATGATAAAATGAAGTTAAAAACCGATTATAAAGAACTGGGGGTACGGGTTGTTCCGCATGGTATCGCACGTTATGGTGCTTATCTGGCGAAAGGTGTGATTATGATGCCATCCTATGTGAATATCGGCGCCTATGTTGATGAAGGTACTATGGTAGATACATGGGCTACGGTAGGATCATGTGCGCAAATAGGAAAGAACGTTCATCTAAGCGGTGGTGTTGGCATTGGAGGGGTGTTAGAGCCTATACAAGCTGCGCCGGTAATTATTGAGGATAATTGCTTCATCGGATCCAGGGCTATTGTTGTAGAAGGTGTAAGGGTAGAATCAGAAGCTGTATTGGGAGCGAATGTTGTTCTCACCGCTTCAACAAAGATTATTGACGTTACCGGTGCCGAGCCGGTAGAATATAAAGGTATTGTTCCGGCAAGGTCGGTTGTTATTCCGGGCTCTTATAATAAAACTTTTCCGGCAGGCGAATACCAGGTACCTTGTGCACTAATAATCGGTACCCGCAAAGAATCTACTGACAAAAAGACTTCATTAAATAATGCACTACGCGAGCATAACGTAGCAGTTTAATGCAAAAATTCTTAATAATTC
>DASWTL010000276.1:0-5892 GCA_036402155.1 Sphingobacteriaceae bacterium
GACCTCTTGGGTATGGAGTTTCTCTCACCTGGAGGGACGCTGTAATTTTGCTCGGTGGAAGTAACTCAACAGGCCATTTCTCAGATGCGTTTATGATGCGGTACAGGAATGGGGAAATTGAAATCGAAAATTTACCTTCATTACCATATCCTGTAGCCAACACCAGCGGGGTACTTATCGGAGATGTTATTTATATTGCCGGAGGATTAAAAGATCCGGCTTCTAAGGTGACAGAGGAGAATTTTTGGTCAATGGATCTGGCTGCTGATGCTAGTAAAAGAACCTGGAAGGTTTTGGATACCTGGCCCGGGCCTTCGCGTATGTTTGCAGTAGTGGGTGGAATAGAAGGTTCATTCTATCTATTCAGCGGCACCGAGCTTATTGATGGCTCACGCGAATATCTTAAGGATGCATATAAATATGAAGAAGAAAAAGGTTGGACAAAACTTGCTCCGCTGCCTGAGTCTGTTGTTGCTGCTCCAAGCCCTGCATTTGCTTATGGTAAAAATCATTTATTCATTTATGGAGGTGATGATGGTAAGCTTGCTTCTAAGGCCGCTGTTCTGAAAGATAAGCATCCGGGATTTTCCAGGAATATCCTGGCTTACAATACCGATTTAAATAGGTGGAATATTGCCGGTCAGATATGGGCAGATAAGAAAGCAGATGCTGAAAGTAATCCAAATGAAAGTCGATGGGCTCCTGTTACAACTCCTTTAGTTGTCTGGAATGGAAATATAATTATTCCCGGCGGCGAAATAAGGCCTGCTGTCCGGACAAAGCGTATATTACAGGCTTCTCCTGTAAAATCTCCCGACCAATAATCCTGTCCCATTATCATTATATTACAATAGCTTATTAGTCTAAAAAGAATGAGTAATCGTATTTTTACATATCCCTGGGTGTTAGTAGGTCTGCTATGGGTAGTCGCTTTTTTAAACTACCTCGATCGCATCTTAATTACTTCCATGCGCGATCCGATAGTATCCGAGTTTACCCTGACCGATGCTCAATTTGGTTTGCTGACTTCAGTATTTCTCTGGTCCTACGGTCTTTTAAGCCCTTTCGGTGGATTTTTTGCTGATAAATATAGCCGTAAAAAAGTGATTGTTTTCAGTGTTTTAATCTGGTCTGCAGTAACGCTCTGGACCGGATTTGTTACATCTTTCGAGGAAATGTTAATCGCTCGCGTTATTATGGGTTTAAGCGAGGCTTGTTATATCCCTGCCGGTTTAGCCTTAATAACAGATTATCATAAGGGGAAAACACGCTCACTTGCAACCGGGCTGCATATGAGCGGTTTATACGCAGGTTTGGCTTTAGGTGGGGTTGGAGGCTATATTGCTGAACTTTGGGGATGGCGGTATGGCTTCCAGGTTTTTGGTTTATTCGGAATAATCTATTCGTTTATTCTATTATATGTTCTAAAAGATTATACTGCAACAAGGGAAGAAGCCGTATTAACAGAATCGGAATCAAAAGAGCCAATTAGTCTTTTAGGAAGTTTAAAAGTTCTTTTTAGTGAGCGATCTTTTTTTGTTTTGTTGTTTTACTTCTGTGTATTGGGAATGGTTAATTGGTTGGTATATGGGTGGTTACCGACTTTTCTCAAAGATCATTTTCACTTGAATTTAGGTGAAGCCGGCATATCAGCAACCAGTTATATTCAAGTGGGCTCATTTATAGGGGTTATTGTTGGGGGAATTCTTGCTGATCGGTGGGCCCGTAAAACTGAGAAAGGTCGTTTATACATGGTAGTCATTGGATTCTCCCTTGGTGCGCCGTTTTTATTTCTGATGGCCTCTACCCAGATATTCAGTCTTGCAATTCTTGCTATGTTGATTTTTGGCCTGGCACGCGGATTTAATGATGCCAATCTGATGCCTATACTACGACAAGTAATTGATGGACGCTATATAGCTACCGGATATGGCTTTTTAAACTTTTTAAGTACGATAATAGGGGGAGGAATGGTTTACATCGGGGGTGCTCTAAAAGATGCCCAGGTCGATCTTTCTATCGTTTACCAGGTCTCCGCAGTTCTCATGCTTTTGGCAACCTTCTCATTGCTTTTTGTAAAACCAAAAAATGCATCCTAAAACAGGATTTTTTGGCTAGCCTTAAGAACCGATAATTAGTAATGGAATTTTGGTGACTTTTTCGCTATTTTCGATGATTAACACAGAAGACTATTTTAGATTTTACATCCCAATACAAACATGCACAGACCACTAGTTTTTACTACAGCGTTTATTTTATCTTTTTTAACCATCTTAGTTAGTACTACCAATGTTCAGGCGAGGGTAAGTCTGCCGGGAATATTTAGTAATAATATGGTTTTACAGCGGAACGATCATGTTAAAATATGGGGGAATTCGACAAATAAGACCGTCACTGTCACTACGTCCTGGAATAATAAAAAGTACAAAGCCACTTCAGATGATACAGGTAACTGGAATGTTTCTGTAGCAACTCCTGCAGCGGGAGGACCGTATTCAATTACTTTCAATGATGGCGAAAAGTTAATACTTCAGAATGTTTTAATTGGCGAAGTCTGGGTTTGTTCCGGACAATCTAATATGGATATGCCGGTTAAAGGATTTATGAATCAGCCGATAGTCAATTCCAGTGATATTCTGCTTCATGCTGAAAATGACCAGATCCGTTTGATTAAATATGAACGAACCGTTTCAAGAACTCCTAAGCCCGATAATAAATCTACTTCATGGCAAGTTTCTGACGCTCAAAGTGCAAGGGATTTTAGCGCCGTTGCTTTTCAGTTTGCCCAAACCCTTCAGCAACAGTTAAAGATGCCTGTAGGAGTAATTATGTCAACCTGGGGTGGGACAAAGATCGAAGCATGGATGACCGAAAATAGTCTTAAAAGTTTCCCTGAAATTAAAGTAAAACCAGTGTCTGATACTAATAAAATAGCTCCGAATGACCCAACGGTGTTATTTAATGGAATGATCAACCCTTTTTTAGGGTATGGTATTAAAGGTGTGATCTGGTATCAGGGTGAATCCAATCGTATAAACGCTAACCGGTATGAAGATATGATGATTGCTATGGTAAATGAATGGAGAGCATTATGGAACAGGGAACTTTCATTTTATTATGTTCAGATTGCCCCCTTTAAATATGCCGACAGACCATTAGCTGGTGCATTGATAAGGGAAGCCCAGTTGAAAGCAAGCAAACGGATTCCAAATTCAGGCATGGCAGTAACCATGGATATCGGAGCGGAAAACTCTATTCATCCGCCGGACAAAACCACAGTGAGTAAAAGATTAGCGCTGCAAGCGCTGGCTAACATTTATGGAATTAAAGGATTATCCTATGCCAGTCCTGAATATAAATCAATGACTATCGAAAAGGGCGTTGCCAGTATTTCGTTTGATCATGCCGATAATGGCCTTAGTTCATTCGGAAAATCACTTTCTTCCTTTGAAATTGCGGGAGAAGACAGGGTTTTTTATCCCGCCACAGCTAAAATAATTGGAAAAGGGGTGGTGACAGTACAAAGTGAGAAAGTAAAACAACCTGTTGCCGTACGTTATGCATTTAAAGATTGGGTTATTGGCGACCTGTATAATATCGAGGGGTTTCCCGCGTCTTCTTTCAGAACAGATAACTGGGAAATTAAATAACAGGTCCTGTTTAACGGAGATAATACCCGGGGACTTTGATTTCAGATCTCAGATCTGTCAAATATAAATTTGAAATCAACATTAACCGTATTGCCGATTTCCATACTTTCAATCAAAACCTGGGGAAGCCGCACCTTAAAGTCACTCATTCGAATGCTTGTGGAACCGGTACAGGTTATAGTTCCATCCTCCTGTATTGCCGCAGTAACCGGTATTGACAAGATACGTGTGGTACCTGCTATTCTCAGATTTCCCTCTGTTCTGATTAGCTGTTTTTTAATCTCTAAGCCGGAAATTTTAATCACTTTGCCGGTATAAGTAATGTTTTCATAGGGATATGCCTTCAATGCTTTATGGGCTCTTTTTTCCATTAATGGGGTATGTCCCTTCAAATCTTTTACGGCAACAGAAAAAGTAATTGCCTTTATACTGTTCAGGTTACTACCGCTAAAGTTAAATTCTGCACTGCATTTGGCCTTTTGTGAGGTGAGTTCCCACGTACGTACGTTTGATTTCCCTGTAACAACAATCTGGCTGTGAATTGCTGTATAAACAGTTTGTCCGCACAGAGATTCTGCCTGAAAAGTACAAGTTAAAATCAAAGCAAAACGTATCATACTTCGACCCCACATTATCAACAGAGAAGTTTTCATACAGAAGTATTAAGTAGTTCTAAATTAAGCGGTTTGGTGTTGGTTTTGCATGATGGCACTCATGCTTGTAAATGATCTTAATCATAATAGTTTCTGTAAATTATCATTCTTTGTAAAAGGTAATTCTCACACCTTTATAGCAAGATGAATGCAGTAATTTTACAATCACTTGGCGCCGCAGAAACTGTAACAGGTTCTAAACATTATTTAAAAACCCCCGAGCTGAATATCCTGGTGGATTGCGGGTTATTTCAGGGGATTAAACGATTGCGCGAAAAAAACTGGCAAAAATTACCCGTTAAGCCTGCGGATATTGATGTGATCATACTCACCCATGCTCATCTTGATCATTGCGGATATATTCCACTGCTTGTAAAAGGGGGCTTTACCGGTAAGATCTTTATGACCATGCCTACCCGGGAACTTACAGAACTGATATTGCTTGACAGTGCAAAGATCCAGGAAGAAGACGCGGAAAAAGCAAACAGGAACCGTTACTCCAAACATGTGCCGGCGTTGCCATTATATACTACCGCAGAAGCTGAAACATCTTTCGGTAATTTCGTTACCGTTACATGCAATACATCCATTCTTTTAAATGATCATGTTAATTTCCGGTTAAAGCCAAGTGGCCATATACTGGGAGCTTGTTCGGTTGAAATTTTGTGTTACGGAAAAACAATTGTTTTTTCTGGTGATATCGGAAGGTTTCAGAGCCCCATCCTTGCAGCACCTGATTACTTTACAAGTGCTGACTTCGTCATTATGGAATCAACGTATGGCAACAGACTTCATGAAAAGGACGATCCTTCAGAAGAACTGGCAGTTATTATTAACAAAACGATAGAGCGCGGTGGAAATATTATAATACCAAGTTTTGCTGTAGGCAGGGCCCAGGATTTAATGTATATTTTAATCAGGTTAAAGAAGCTGAATAAGATACCTGATAGTATTCCAATTATATTGGATAGTCCCATGGCTGCAACCGCCACGGATGTTTTATTGCGATACCCGGAATTTTCTAAGATCAGCGAAGCTGAGTGTCAGGAAATCAATGATAATATAACTATTAACAGGGATTACCGGAATACTGCGCGTATCATCAACCAGCGAAGAAGTAAAATAATCCTGGCAGCAAGTGGTATGCTAACCGGCGGACGTGTTTTGGAGTATGTTAAAAGTTATATCGGAGATAATCGAAATACCATATTGCTGGTAGGTTATCAGGCTGAAGGTACACGTGGTAAAGCATTGCAGGATAAGGTTCATGAGATTAAAATCCATGGGAAGTATTATGCCGTAAAGGCAGAAGTTGCTGAGGTTACCGGATTATCAGCTCATGCTGATCAATCGGAATTGATAGACTGGGTGAGAAGATTTAAAACTCCTCCGGGTCAGATCATGCTTGTACATGGAGAACCCTCTGCGCAGGAAGCTCTGCGGGTAAAAATTCAGTACGAGCTTCATATACCTGTAAAAATTTTGAGACCAAATGATGATGTGATTTTATATTCCTGCAGTGATTAAGGTAAACTTTTTATAAACATGATCCTGATCATTGTATAAATCTATTAATAAGTGAATCTTGA
>DASWTL010000277.1:0-7172 GCA_036402155.1 Sphingobacteriaceae bacterium
ATTGCCTTTGCATTTACGAACGTTAAAGTGAATACGTGTCCGCCGGTTTCTATCTCAAAACCAACTCCTAATGGTGAATAGTAATTGATATTAGGATTATCATCCCGGTAGGAGGAAAACACATGGTAATAATCTATAAGCACACCAAACCGTTTGGTGAATTTATACCTGCCGGCAAAACCCAAAGCGAATAATCCTTCTTCATCTCCACCTGGTGTTACCAGGTTTCTTTTTAAAAAGGACGGAGCCACCTGCAAAGACAGGTTTGGTGAAAACTTACGGGATATAATTGCCTGTGTGAAGTAAGAGAACCGGTTGGAAAAATCATCAAAAACTGTTGTGCTTACTTTATAGGGGGTAAATCCGGATTTTGCTACCAGGCTTACTGAAACTGGTGTCCGCTCTGTTTGCTGAATCAAGGCATACTTTAATTGCAGATCCAGGAGCTGCTCATATTTACTTCTTCCGAAACCAATATTGAACCGGTCGCTAATGCCATATTCAAGATTGATATAGATATCACTTGAATTATCTAGTCCCCATAAGGTCTCTGAGCCACCATCTGTTCCTCCAATATCCCCGAACCTGTGCACTACCTTAAAGTCCATGTTGTGTTTTTTAACCATGGTAGTGGTTTGTGATAAGATAAGCCTGCTTGATTTGAATGTTGCAATTACCGGCTGAATACTATCTCCCCGGCTTTCCAAAACGCGCATTAATGAATCTGCCGACTGGCTGTAACTGGTATAGCATATTAAAATGAATAATAAACTGAATATGAGTTGTTTCATTTTTATTAGGATGATTTGGGTTATTGTACTGAATACGAGCTGTTTACTTTTATCCGTATGGTTTCAGCTATCTTCTGGAAAACGATTTGAGGGATCTTAATTTTATGATCCTGGCATTTTACATCAAAAGCTGAACTAAGGGATAATCTCTTGTTTCGTATGGTCATAATCCCCTTTATTGTTCGGGGACGCTTTATTCCGTGTACTTCCAGCTCGCCGGTAACAGTAACCGGATATTCGCCGTCTTTTTCAAGATTTATCTCTTCAATGAATTTTCCTTTGAATTTAGCATGAGGATATTTATCACTTTCCATATAGTTCTCATTGAAATGCTCCTGCATCAGCTTTTTCCTGAATTCAAATGACCGTATTGGAACTGTGAATTGAATTTCACCGGTGGCTGGATTTAAAACAGAAACTCCTGCAGAAGAGTGCGCTTCAATATTCTCCAGCGGCGCTTCAGAAAACAAGGAAATAGATGCGTTTTTACAGATCAGCAATGATCCCTTGCCAGAATCATAGGCACCACAAAGCAATATGATCAAAATCAGGAGTGGCATTTTATTTAGTTTTGGATGATAAATTGAGTTTAACAGAAGTCAATACACCGGTAGATAAAAGCTTCACGTTTCCATACCCGATATCCGTGACCGGAAGCTTCAGATATGGCTGAAAGCCAATACTTACTTCATCAGACACTTTTCTTTCATAAGCAACCCCAAAATTGAGGATACCCAGGTAATGCTTATTTTGATTACTGATATAATAACTCCTTGGGCCGCGGGTGGCAGGGGTTTCATAGGTAAAGCTATACCCCTCGTTAAGCATTATATAAGATGATATTCCTGCAGAGAGCGCTACAGCATCTTTAGATCTGGAAAATGCTGTGTAATAAATGTTTAAAGGAATATCCAATACCCTGCAATCGGCGTTTACCAATTTGGGATCTGTCGGAAACTTATAATTACTGTTAGGTTTATAATATTCAAATTCGGAGTTATAAAGCTTCTTAGCATACAGCGCACCGGTAGAAATACTCAGCGCTTTCGAAAGCTTATAATTCACAACTATTCCCGCGCTTATACCGCCCCGGTTACTTTTTAAATTATTCACCCCGTTAATATCTGGTCCGGCAAGGAATGAAACAGAGAACGGGCTACCTTTAAATGATTGATTTGTTGTTGAGGCTAATACCGAATCTTTCTTTTGTATCTCCTGAATTAAGCCGGGTTTATTCATTGTTTCAGGCTGACTGTTCTCCGGCATGATTGTTTGCGGAGTTTCTACAGTTTCGGAGGCAATCAATTGTGGGTTTACGACTTCTTTAGCTTCAGTTGGTGTAGTTAATTCTGCATAGTTGCCAGTTTCGGATCCTGCAAGGGATTTTTTGATCAGAGGATTATTATGTTCGCGGGACCGTTTCGAAGAAATAGTAAGCTGAGTTAAATTGCGTATTTCATCTCTCGTCTCTTCCAGAGTCTTTTCGTTCGATTGACTGTTGTTATATGTACCTGATGGTGTCGGTGTTGTAGGATTTATTGGTTTTTTTACAACTGTTTCAATGGGCTGAGTATTCTCATTTTTAAATAGCAAATAGGAGACAGACAGGGTTAATAACAGCATAGCAGCTATTCCGGAAACAGTTATCCAGGTAATTGTGCGCCGGCGGTTCTTTTTTTCCAGACGTCTTTCCAGCCTCTCCCAATGGGCCTCTTCAAACGGAATTTCCTCGTTCGAAAGTCCCTTTCGAAAAAAATCATCCAGCTCTTTTCCTTCAAGATTCATTTGATGTTCGCATTAAACCCGGATTCACCAGGATAATTATTTATTGATACTATTTTTAGATGCTCCGTTTGAACCGGAGTGCCTGATGCTCTTATTGACTCCTGCAATTTTTTACGCGCTTTAAACAGGTTTGATTTGCTCGCACCTACCGAAATACCCAGCATGCCTGCAATCTCTTCGTGTGAATACCCGTCGATAGCAAATAAGTTAAATACGGTTCGGTATGAAGGAGGCAGGTTTTGTATGATTTTCAACAGGTCCTCATAATTCAATTTTTGGCTAATATCTTCCTTAATTCCTATTGAATCAGCCTCTTCCAGATCGCCGGTGTTTTTGTATTTTAAATTTGCACGGTAATAATCTATTGATGTATTCATCATAATTCTTCGCAGCCACATATGAAATGGCTTTGTGTCGTTATATTTATTTAAATGGGTAAAAACTTTCATAAAAGCATCATTCAAAATGTCTGCGGCATCATATTTATTACCTGCATATCTTAAGCAGATGCTCATTGCATATCCATAGAAATGCTTGTACAACTTTTGTTGGTACTCAAGCTTATTCTTCAGACAGCCCTCAATGAGTGTCCTTATTAAGATATCATCAGATGCGCCAGTCACTTATTTTATTATGTATTACTATCACGAAACAGGATTTAAAATGGTTGCCTTGGAGAAAAAAAATCTTTTAATTAGTTCTATAGGCCGTTGCCGGGTTGGTATATTAAATTTAACTTTTAACTATGACTTTATGAATAGCATTTTAAAAGTAAATTTGCCGTGATATGATAATGAGAAACAAAGCAGTATTTCTTGACCGGGACGGCGTGTTAAATAAGGAACTCGGCGATTATGTATGCCGGGTAGAAGATTTTAAGATACTTGAACATAATTTTGAGCCACTTAAGCAGCTTCAGGACAAAGGGTATATTCTAATTGTAATTACTAATCAGGGCGGACTTGCCAAGGGCTGGTACACAAAAGAGATTTTAGATGCCATGCACCAGCATTTAAAATCAACCTATGAATCAAACGGCATCCACCTGGCTGAAATTTATTATTGTAATCATCACCCGGAATATAATGGTAAATGCCTTTGCCGGAAACCTGGTTCATTAATGTTAGAAAAGGCATTAGCACGTTTTGAAATTGATGCTTCAAAATCCTACTTCATCGGCGATCGTGAACGGGATGTTATTGCTGGTGAACTCGCCGGAATAAAAGGAATTCTGATAAATTCGGATCAGCCTATTAGTGAAGTGATGATGAGTATTGAGTAGGGAGTATTTAGTACTGAGAATGAACTTATAACGTACCACTTATAACGTACAACTCACAACTCACAACCCACAACCCACAACTCATACCTCCCTTATATCCGCAATAATTTTACCCGCATGTTCCCGTGAATTCTCAATGAACCAGCTATGGGTATCCATACCGCCGCAAACTACGCCGGCAAGGTATATCCCTTTCTGATTGGTTTCCATAGTTTCGGGATCATGATCCGGAGCCAAACGCTCATCATCCGACAGATGTATGCCGAACATTTTTAAGAATGTAAAATCCGGCTGGTAACCGGTCATTGCCAAAACGAAGTGGTTAGGAATAGTTATTGGTCCATCGGGTGTTAAGATATCGACATCATGTTCACGGATCGCCGTCAGACAGGAATCATAATATCCGGTTATAGATCCTTCCTTAATTCGGTTTACAATATCCGGTCTAACCCAATATTTTACCCGCTCGCCGATCTCGCTTTTCCGGATGACCATGGTTACATTAGCACCTTTACGATAGGTTTCCAGCGCGGCATCAACCGAAGAGTTGTTTGACCCAACTACTACAACATTCTGACCTGCGTAATAATGCGGATCCTTATAATAATGCTTTACCTTTTCGAGATTTTCACCGGGAATATCCATCATATTCGGAACATCATAAAATCCGGTGGCTATAATGATGTTTTTTGTGTGATAATCTGCTTTTGTAGTGCTAAGAACATAATGGTCATCAATTTTGTCCATGCCAACTACTTTTTCAAACAAGCGGATGTTCAACTGAAATTTATCTGCAACCCGGCGATAATATTCCAGAGCTTCAGGTCGGGTAGGTTTTGGATTGTTTGAAACAAAAGGAACGCCACCGATTTCCAGTCTTTCAGAAGTGGAAAAAAATGTCATATTAAGCGGGTAGTGGTACAGTGAATTTACCAGGCAGCCTTTTTCAATTATGACATAAGATAATCCGGCGTTTTGTGCTTCAATGCCACAGGCCAGGCCAATGGGGCCGGCACCTATAATAACAACATCTAATTGTGCCATGAATTTTATAGCGGATAAACAATTCTAACAAAAAAGGCCCACGAATGTGAGCCTTTGTTTTGATTCTTAGATTTATTAAGCTCCTGCTTTTGCGTGATCTGCAAGAAACTGTGCCAGTCCGCTATCTGTTAACGGGTGCTTTAATAAGGATAATATGGCTGATAAAGGCCCGGTCATCACATCGGCTCCCAGCTTTGCACAATTTATAATATGCATTGCGTGACGAACAGAGGCTGCAAGAATTTGGGTTTCGTATCCGTAATTATCATATATCAGGCGGATATCCTCAATTAAAGTTAATCCATCTGTTGAAATATCATCCAAACGGCCAATAAAAGGAGATACATAAGTTGCTCCTGCTTTTGCTGCTAAAAGTGCCTGTCCGGCAGTAAACACCAGGGTGCAATTTGTGCGGATACCTTTTGAAGAAAAATGTTTAATAGCTTTTACGCCATCCTTTATCATAGGTACTTTAACCACGATCTTATCATCCAGTTTAGCAAGGTATTCTCCTTCGCTAACCATCTCGTCAAATGTAGTGGCTATTACCTCGGCGCTAACATCGCCATCTACAATAGCGCATATGGCTTTGTAATGGTTAATAATATTATCATGGCCGGTAATTCCCTCTTTTGCCATTAAACTCGGATTGGTTGTTACACCATCCAGTACTCCAAGATCCTGCGCCTCTTTGATCTGCGCCAGGTTTGCTGTATCAATAAAAAACTTCATATCGATTTGTCAATTTGTTTATTTGTCAATTTGTTCTTACTCGTAGCTATAATTTTTGTTAAAATTTTCTGGATGATCTTCAACTCTATTAATAATGGCGTTACAAGATCTTTATCAATTAATTCACAACTCAATAATAACCAGTATTCTGTTTCATCAGCTTCTTTTGCAGCGATTTTGAATTTATGAATAAAATCGGCAATACTCTCCGCATTCTGCGCTTCACGTGTATTAGCTCCAATTGAAGTGCCTGACTTTTGTAATTGGTTAGCTAAAATGAATTGTCTTTTATCCTGCAATAATTGGGATAGGTGCAATATTGTGATTGCAAAATGAAATGTTTTGTCAACGATTAAATTGTCTTGAAGTGGGATATTATGCGCCATCGACAAATAGGCAAATTAAAAAATTGACAAATAAAAAATGGGCAAGCCCCTTTTATCGCACCGCTCAACCCTCTACCCTTGCTATGTTCCCATCCTGGGGGAGTTCAAAGGGAGCTGGTCGTAAAAGACTTACCCACCGCAAAAGTACAATCTTTCGCGACAAATGCGAAGGAAATGTTGGTTTTTGAAATATTTCTACCCAAAATTGGAAGAAGTAATTTTATTAATGAATGAAGCCCCCATTAATTTTTTGTTAATGAACTTAAATTATTTTTATGAAAGTCATAAAATATCATGTGTTTGTCAATATTCCTTTACATGGATCATAAAAATTATTGAATAAAATGCAATTACTTCAAAAACCCGTATTTTAGCCAATTAGAAATTGACTTACATGGAGCTAAACGATAACACCCAACAGGGATTGTACCGGTCATCTTTTGAACACGACTCTTGCGGGGTAGGGTACCTTGCTCATCTTAAGGGGCAAAAATCACATGAGATAATTGATGATGCATTAACCATACTCGAAAATATGGAGCATCGCGGTGCTTGTGGTTGTGAATCGGATACCGGTGATGGGGCAGGGATCTTACTTCAGATTCCTCATGATTTTTTAAAGGAAGAATGTATAAAGCTTGATATACAATTAACAACTGCCGGTGATTATGGCGTAGGGATGATCTTTTTCCCTAAGGAAAGAGCTTCAAAATATAAATGTAAAGCATTAATTGAACGGGCTGCTGAAAAAATGGGCCTGGAGATCCTGGGATATCGTGCAGTGCCTGTTAATCCGTCACCCATCGGAGTAACTGCATTGTCCGCTGAACCATTTATTCAGCAATTGTTTTTAGCCCGCCCTGAAGCGTTGACTAATGATGATGATTTTGAACGGAAACTGTATGTTTTCAAAAACTATATAACTAAAAGGATCAGGGAAGAGCTTCAGGAAAGTGACTCCAAAGACTTTTATGTAGTGTCATTTTCACACCGCATTATAGTATATAAAGGACAGTTAACCACTTTCCAGGTAAGACAATATTTCCCGGACCTTACTGATGCCCGTGTAAAGTCTGCATTTGGAATGGTTCATTCCAGGTTCTCTACCAATACTATGCCTTCATGGCGTCTGGCTCAGCCATTCCGTTTTAT
>DASWTL010000278.1:0-11873 GCA_036402155.1 Sphingobacteriaceae bacterium
CTAATATTAAATCTCCGATAATTTAAAAGTTTCTATTACCCTTATACCTTTTTCAGTCTGTTGAAGGGTACAGCATTCAATTACCGGGTCGTGTTCGAAGTACAATACGTAATCATTATCCAGTGCCTCCTGAAGAAAAGATTTCTTTTCCTGCAGGGTTTGCAAAGGAAACATATCATAAGCCATTACATAAGGAATAGGAATATGGCCAATTGATGGTAAGAGATCAGCCATGTACACCAGTGTTCTGTTTTTGTATTCAATTTGCGGAAGCATCATTGCATCGGTGTGGCCGTAAGCAAACCTGATCTTAATATTATCAGTAAAATGAATACCATCTTCGGTTTTAATGAATTTTAACCGGCCACTTTCACTAATTGGCAATATGTTTTCTTTCAGAAATGAGGCTTTTTCGCGATCATTAGGATGTACGGCCCAGTCCCAGTGCTTTTCATTACTCCAGAAAGTTGCATTTTTAAAGGCGGGTTCTAATTTATCACCCATTCTTTGTATCGCTCCGCCGCAATGATCAAAATGTAAATGGGTAAGGAAAACATCGGTTATATCATCCCTTGAATAACCCACAGCTGCAAGTGATTTGTCAAGCGAATCATCACCATGCAGGAAGTAATGCCCGAAAAATTTTTCATCCTGCTTGTTACCCATCCCTGTATCGATCAGGATAAGACGATCACCATCTTTCACTAACAGGCATCTCATTGCCCAGGTACACAGGTTGTTATCATCAGGCGGATTTAATTTCTGCCAGATCACCTTAGGAACAACACCAAACATGGCGCCGCCATCCAGTTTAAAAAAGCCCGTGTTTATGGTATGGAGTTTCATGGTATGTAGTTGTGGGCTATGGTTCATGGCTTATGGCTTATGGTTCATAGTCTATGGTTAATAGTCAATGGTTAAAGGTTTGTAGTCAATGGTCAATGGTCCATCGACTACTGACTCCCCCCGACTTCCTGACACTTCAGCCTTCCCGACAATTTACAAATGTATCACCTCTCCATACGCATCAGCGGCAGCTTCCATAATGGCTTCACTCATGGTAGGGTGGGGGTGAACTGATTTTACAATATCCATTCCTGTGGTTTCCAGTTTACGTGCCACAACTACTTCTGCAATCATTTCAGTTACATTCGCACCGATCATATGTGCCCCGAGGAATTCGCCGTATTTTGCATCGAAGATCACTTTTACAAAACCATCTTTTGCTCCTGCTGCGCTTGCCTTACCAGATGCAGAAAAAGGGAATTTACCCACTTTTATTTCGTAGCCCGCTTCTTTGGCTGCCTTTTCTGTATATCCTACAGAAGCAATTTCAGGAGAGCAATAAGTACAGCCCGGAATATTATTGTAATTTAAAGGCTCCGGATGGTGACCTGCAATTTTTTCAACACAGATAATCCCTTCGGCGGAAGCCACGTGTGCCAGTGCCTGACCTTTTACAATATCACCAATAGCATATACGCCATCAATATTTGTTTTGTAGAAATCATCTACCAGAACACGACCTTTATCGGTTTTTACACCAACTTCCTCAAGTCCAATGTTTTCAATATTTGGTGTAACACCAACAGCAGAAAGTACGATATCACACTCCAGTGTTTCTGTGCCCGCAGCAGTTTTAATCTGAACCTTACATCCGTTTCCTGAGGTGTCAACAGATTCAACTGATGAACCGGTCATTACTGTAATGCCGGCTTTTTTGAAGCTGCGAAGTAATTGCTTTGAGATATCTTCGTCCTCAACCGGTACAATATTATCCAGGTACTCAACAACGGTTACCTTTGTTCCAAGCGTGCTGTAGAAATACGCGAATTCAACCCCAATAGCTCCTGAACCTACCACGATCATGGATTTAGGCTGTTGAGGCAGCACCAGCGCCTGGCGGTAACCAATAACCTTTTTTCCGTCCTGCTTCAAGCCCGGCAGTTCGCGGGACCTTGCACCTGTTGCTACAATGGTATGCTTTGCGGTATAGTCTTTACTTGATCCGTCAGCCCCTTTTACGGACACTATTCCCCCTTTTTTAATGGCAGCCGTACCCATGATCACATCGATCTTGTTCTTTTTCATCAGGAACTGAACACCTTTGCTCATGCCATCAGCAACACCTCGGCTCCGTTTTACGATCCCCTCAAAGTCAACCTCCGCGCCCTGTACTTTTATGCCATAATCTGCAGCATGGTTAATATATTCAAACACTTGTGCACTTTTTATTAAAGCTTTTGTCGGGATACATCCCCAGTTCAGACAAATACCTCCCAGGAGTTCGCGTTCAACAATAGCAGTTTTTAAACCCAATTGCGAAGCTCTGATTGCTGCAACATAACCTCCGGGACCGCTTCCGATAACTATAAGATCGTAATTCATAATAATGTAAGTTAACCTGTGGCTTCTATAGCCATAAAATAGCAGATGCAATATTAAATAAAAAAACAATTAGAGCGGTTAACCAATCTTCAATCCAGTATCATATTCGATGGGTTAGATCCGCATTTTAGAAGATTTTTTAGAGTAAATATAGTTTCAGACACAATTTTTCTTTTCTTGCGTTATCTTTAAAAATCTTAATTTTTAAACTAATATGAAAAGAATCAAAATTCTGTCCATTTTCCTTCTAGCCTTAATATTATTTACGGGAGGTATGGCCCGGGCAGATGAAGGTATGTGGCTGCCCATGCTCATAGGCAAGAATTATGAGCAAATGAAAAAACAAGGGTTTAAGCTCACTCCTGAGGATCTGTATAGTGTGAATAAAGCCAGTATAAAAGATGCAATTGTATCATTCGGCGGGTTTTGTACGGGCGAGATCGTATCTAAAAATGGGTTGATATTTACCAATCATCATTGCGGATATGAGGCAATAATCTCACATTCAACTCCAGAGAATAATATCCTGGATAATGGATGGTATGCTAAATCCTATTCTGAAGAAAAGCCTGTTCCGGGATTATTTGTTCGTTTCCTCGTTCGTATGGAGGATGTTACACCTCAAATTACGAATGCTTTAAAAGGGGTTGCTGATGCTGATAAAGATGCCCGAATTGCTGAGCTGACCAGGCAGATCGCAGCCAATGCAACAACCGGAACTTATGAGGGTGAAGTAAAAGATATATACAAGGCTAATCAATATCTTTTAATGGTTTATGAAAGATATTCAGATGTCAGGCTGGTAGGAACACCACCACAGTCGATTGGTAAGTTTGGAGGTGATACTGATAACTGGGAGTGGCCCAGACATACCGGAGATTTCTCTGTTTTCAGGGTGTATGCAGGTGCCGACAATAAACCTGCTGAATACGCTGCTGCCAACAAACCATTGAAACCCAAGAAATTTCTTCCGGTTTCAATTAAAGGAGTGAAGAACGGTGACTTTGCCATGGTATATGGTTTTCCGGGAAGGACTGACCGGTATCTTACTTCTTTCGGAACCACTACGGCAACAGAAATTACCAATCCTGCCATTGTAAAATTACGCGATATCAGGCTTAAAGCCTGGAAAGAGGAGATGGATAAAAGCGTTGATACCCGTTTAAAATTATCTTCACTTTATGCTCAGATAGCTAATTACTGGAAGTACTACATTGGTCAGACAGAGCAATTAAAGAGATTGAAAATTGCGGAGCAAAAACAAAAACAGGAGGCTGCATTTATGAAATGGGCCGCAAACAAGCCTGAATATGCCACAATTATCAGCGATTACGAGAAAGCGTATGAGGTATATAAGCCTTATGCAGCACATTCGGTTTATGCCGGAAGTAACGGCTTATTAGCCACTACCTGGGTACGGAACCTTAATGGTTTTGCCGGCGCCTTAGGAGCTATGGAAGCAAGAAAAGATGATCAGGCATATATTACCCGGGTAAAGGAAAATATAAATAACGCAGTAGATGCCTACGCAGAGACGTATAATGAAACTGCGGATAAAAAGATCTTCGCTCAAATATTGACAGCTTTTTACAATGATATTCCAAAGGCGCAGCATCCGCGGTTTCTAACCTTAATAAGTGAAAGTTATTGGGACGGAAGTCCGGAAGCCACATTTAAGAAGTATGCAGACTACCTTTGGGATAAAAGCGTATTCATTAAACCGAATGATATCCGTGAGTTTTGGAAAAACCCAAGCCGCGATGTTCTGGAGAAAGATCCGGGATACCTGTTTGCTAAAAACCTGGTAACAGCAGATTATGTAAAAGCAAATTTTGGCAGTGCTTTAAGTGATTTTGAAACTACAAAGGCAAGATTGGATAACCTGTATATGAAAGCCCTGATGGAGCAAAATAAAGGGCAGTTGTTCTATCCTGATGCTAATTCTACCATGCGGATCTCTTACGGGCAGGTGCAGGGCTATTCTCCTAAAGACGCCATTACCTATCATACCCAAACTTATATTGATGGTATGGTGGCTAAGTACCAGCCCGGCGATGATGAGTTTGACCTGCCTCAGAATCTGCTGGATGCCTTTGCGCGAAAAGATTTCAGGCAATATGGTTCAAACGGAAACCTGGCAGTGAATTTTATTTCTAATAATGATATTACCGGTGGTAATTCAGGATCTCCGGTAATAAATGGAAACGGCGAACTTATTGGTTTGGCCTTTGACGGCAACTGGGAGGCTATGAGCGGTGATATTGCCTTCGATAAAAATTACAAGCGCACCATATCTGTTGATGTGCGGTTTGTGTTATGGTGTATTGACGTGCTTGGTGGCGCAAAGAATATTATTGATGAATTAGATATCCGCAAGCCGGCTGCGAAAAAATAGTAACATTTTAATCATTCAGACTTACGAAGTTTTGGAAACTTCGTAAGTCTCTTAGACCTGGCATAGCCGGTAAACATTTGGCGATGTGCGAAGAAGTCCCGGCAAGCCGAAATAATCTCTAAACAGGTGTATTGGATTTTGACAAGGATTACAATATTAGAGTTACGAAGTTTCCAAAACCTCGTAACTCTTTTAGTTTAATGGCCTATAGGAGAGGCGTTTATTCGTGTAATATCAGCGCCTAAGGCACGCAGCCGGATATCGATGTCCTGGTAACCGCGTTCAATTTGTTCGATATTGTGGATGACGGAAGTTCCCTGCGCAGATAAGGCAGCAATAAGTAAAGAAACTCCGGCCCTGATATCAGGAGACGTCATCTGGATACCTTTTAATTTGACTTTCTTATCCAGACCGATCACTGTTGCTCTGTGGGGATCACATAGAATGATCTGGGCGCCCATATCGATCAGCTTATCAACAAAGAATAAACGGCTTTCGAACATTTTTTGATGTATAAGTACATTACCCTTAGCCTGGGTTGCAACCACAAGCATTATGCTTAGCAGATCGGGAGTAAAACCCGGCCACGGTGCATCAGAAATGGTCATTATTGATCCGTCAATAAAGGTTTCTATTTCATACGATTTCTGTGAAGGTATATAAATATCGTCTCCGCGGAGTTCGAATTTTATTCCCAGTCTTCTGAATACATCAGGGATAATCCCCAGTTCATTATAATGGACATTTTTTATGGTGATCTCTGATTCTGTCATGGCAGCAAGGCCTATGAATGAACCGATCTCAATCATATCCGGGAGGAGCCGGTGTTCGGTGCCGCCAAGTTCTTCAACACCTTCTATGGTTAAGAGATTGGAACCTATACCGCTGATCTTTGCACCCATGCGGTTCAGCATTTTACATAATTGCTGCAAATAGGGCTCACATGCCGCATTATAGATCGTAGTGGTTCCCTTTGCAAGCACTGCTGCCATCACCACGTTTGCCGTGCCGGTTACAGATGCTTCATCGAGCAGTATATAAGCGCCTTTAAGGTTAGTAGCATCAACATTAAAGAAATTGCTTTTTTTATCGTAGTCAAACTTGGCGCCAAGCTTCTCAAACCCCAAGAAATGGGTGTCCAGTCTTCTGCGACCAATTTTATCTCCGCCGGGTTTTGGTATGGCAGCTTTTCCAAAGCGTGCCAGCAGTGGGCCAACAATCATGATAGATCCCCGTAAGCTACCGCCCTTGGATTTAAACGCATCTGACGAGAAGAAATTCAGATCAATATTTTTGGCTTGAAACGTATAAGTATCCTTGCTAATATGGTTTACATCCACGCCAAGATCGGCAAGGAGTGCGATCAGCTTGTTTACATCTTTTATATCCGGGATATTACTGATGGTAACCTTTTTATCGGTTAATAAAACTGCAGATATAACCTGGAGCGCTTCATTTTTTGCTCCCTGAGGTATAATTTCTCCCTTTAAAGGCTTGCCGCCAACGATTTCAAATGCGTTCATTCTTAAGTTAATGCAGATTTTGCGTTAATGTTTTGTAACTTTCTAATATCGTTTGCCGCCGGAGCGCTGACGGTTACTTTGATTACCCTGACCCTGATTGTTCCGGTTTGATTGCCTGTTTTTAGAGTTTTGACGCGGGTTCTGTCTGTTTGTTTGGTTTGGCGGACGGTATTCAACCTTGTTCAGGTTCATGTTTTCCTCCAGCTGTATTTCGCCATTTGAAAAATCACGAAGATCTTTAATGATCGTTTCATCAGCTACGGTATCCTTATTCCAGGTTACATAAGCCATTTTCATGAAGTTTGCAACAGACTGCACCATTTGCTGCTTTCTGCCTTCATCTTCTATAGTTTTGGCTTTGTCGATCATCAGTTCGACCGTTTTACCATAATGCTTGTAGCGGATACGTTTTTGCGGATAGGCAAGGGGTTCCGGTTTCATATGAATAGCCTCCATCGAAGGCTTTGGATATGGCGAATCAACATCAATCTTAAAATCAGAAATGATGTGAAGATGATCCCATAGCTTATGCTTAAAATCGGCTACATCGCGTAAATGCGGGTTTAAAAAACCCATCAGGTCAATAACCACCTGAGCATGGCGGTTACGTTCTTCCCTTGTAGGAAGATCGCATATGTAAGCAACCATGTTTTGTACATTTCGCCCGTATTCAGACAAAATTAATTTCTTTCTGGTTGTGTTATAATCAAAATTTATGTTTTCCATGTAAGTAATAGCTTTAATTGTGAAGAGCTATTGATGTATGTGTGGAACCTAATTTACAATCCGAAGTTTTGCAAATTTAAGCAAAAGTTGTTTCTGTCCCAATTCTTTGAAAAATATAGTCGCTTTCAGGTCCGGTTTATTCCCTTCCAGGTTAATAACCTTGCCAAAACCAAAGCGTTCATGCTCTACTTCCATTCCAACCTGCAGTTTTGAAGTATCTGATGGCGCAAAGCCTTCGGTAGGAACATGAGCTTTAGGCAATACCGAAGTTGTTTTTACTACGGCAGCTTTCGGTTTTGCAAAACTGTCTGCAGCCTTGTTACTCCAGGAAGAGCGTTCATCATCAAAAAAAGGATTGCCCGAGATTTTCTCCTGCGGCTTATAATCCAGCTCCAGGTATCTTGCATCAATTTCATCAAGGAACCGGCTTGGCTCACAGTTGGTTAATGAGCCCCAACGGTAGCGTGAAGTGGCGTAAGACAGACTCAGCTTTTTTTCCGCCCGTGTAATGGCCACATAAAACAGGCGCCGTTCCTCTTCCAGATCCGTTCTAGAACTTAATGCCATTTGGGATGGGAACAGGTTTTCTTCTAATCCAACCACAAAAACATGCGGAAATTCCAATCCCTTGGAAGAGTGGATCGTCATTAAAGAAACTGTATCAGCATCCGGGTTTTTATCATTGTCATCATTGGTCAGCAGGGCTACATCCTGCATAAAAGTAGCCAGGCTGCGGTCTTCAATATCTTCACGCTCACTAAATTCCTTAATTCCGTTTAATAATTCCTGAGTGTTTTCATACCGGTTTAGTCCCTCTACAGATTTGTCGTCGTAAAGATCTTTCAGAAGACCGGAATGCTGTGCAATATGGAGTGCGGTATCATAAGCCGAATTAGTCTTTGTCATCACCTGGAAACTCTGAATAAGTGTTCCGAAACTTTCAACCGAAGCTGAGCTCCGGCCATCAAGGTATTTTGACGGTTCAGTAATTACTTCCCAGAGGGTGACTGCGTTCTTATCAGCAGCAATAAGGATGCGTTCAACAGTTGTATCCCCAATACCGCGTCGAGGATAATTGATGACACGCTTAATGGCTTCCTCATCATTCGGATTAAAAGTAAGTCTGAAATAAGCGATCAGGTCTTTAATCTCCTTACGCTGATAAAAGGAGAGGCCACCATAGATCTTATAAGGAATATTTAGCTTCCTGAGGGCTTCTTCCATGGCACGCGACTGTGCATTGGTACGGTACAGGATAGCAAAATCCTGATAGTTAAGCCCTTTTACGGATCTTTCCTGCGCTATGGATTCCGCAACAATCTTCCCTTCCTCATTATCACTGAAAGCTCTGGAAACCCGAATTTTGTCACCTTCTTCATTATCAGAATATACTGATTTCTTTAGCTGGTTTTTATTATTTGCTATAACGCTGTTGGCAACGTTAACAATATTTTGTGTTGAACGATAATTCTGCTCAAGCTTGAAAACCTGCAGATCGGGATAATCCTTTTCAAAATTCAGGATATTCTGAATGTTGGCGCCCCTGAAGGCATAGATACTTTGAGCATCGTCACCAACCACGCATAGGTTTTCATTTATTGCAGCGAGTTTTTTTACAATCAGGTACTGAGAAAAGTTCGTATCCTGGTACTCGTCAACCATCAGGTATTTAAACTTATTCTGATACTTGTAAAGTACATCGGGATGCTCTTTCAGCAGCACGTTGGTTTTAAACAGCAGATCATCGAAGTCCATGGCTCCCGACTTAAAACATCGTTGCGTATAGATCTGGTAGATCTCGCCAAGACGGCCTCTGCCGCTTGAAAAATCCTCGGACTGGATATGTTCGTTTTGCTGATATTCTGCTGCCGAGATGAGGTTGTTTTTTGCCGATGATATACGGTTATACACAAAGTTTGCATTATACAATTTATCATCCAGCTGTTGTTCTTTCAGTATGGCCCTGATCAGGCTTTTACTGTCGTCAGTATCATAAATGGTAAAGTTATGAGGGTATCCTATTTTGTCGGCTTCAATGCGCAGGATCTTGGCAAAAACCGAGTGGAATGTTCCCATCCAGATGTTTTTCGCCTCTTGCCCAACTACCGTCATAATCCGGTTACGCATTTCTTTTGCAGCCTTGTTGGTAAAGGTTAGAACCAGTATATTGAAAGGGTCTACACCTTTTTTAATAAGATGTGCAACCCGGTATGTAATTACGCGAGTTTTGCCAGATCCTGCACCTGCAACAATCATCACCGGCCCCTGTATTTGCTCAACTGCTGCCCTCTGTGAAGGATTTAATCCGTGTAAATAGTCCAAATCGATTACCTCTTTTTGCTGCTAAATTAAGAAACAGACTTAAGATTCAGTGTCTGTATAGCGAAAAAGCCTGCGGTTTATTATACAGTTGTCCGGAAGCCCGGTACATTACTGTCGTTTAAAGTTTCGTTGATGTTTATAATCTGGTCATCAATATCACCCACACATTTATTAATTTCTTTCATTAATTCCTCATTATCAATCAGGTTATCTTTTTCCAGAAGCATTAACCCTTTCAGGGTGGCTACCGGACCTCTTATCTGGTGAGAAAGGTGAGAAGAATATTGTGAAAGCTTATGATTTTTTATTTTAAGATCCTTGGTACGATCTTCAATTATCTCTTCCAGGCTATGATTGATCTTATCCAGGTTTTCCTTCTGCAGCGAGATCTCCTGGTTCAACTGGTTGAGTTGTTTATTAGTTCGCGCCTTACGTTTTACATGGAAAATCAAAAGCAGGATTACCATAAAAGCTAAACCCGCAACTGCTGCACTTCCAATAAACAGAACCTCCGTGTACCTTTGTTTGGCAATGGTTAGTTCCTTTCTTGTTAATTCGTCCCGCTGCCTGTTTTGTACATTAATTAGCTGTATCTGATCTGCAACGTTGTTTTTATAACTAATGCTGTCTTTTTTATAAACCTGTATTAAATAATTAAGCGCTTTTTCATAATTTTTTTGTTTGCTTTCAAGTTCATAAGAGGTATACAAATAATCATACTGAAGGCGGGAATCGTTAATTATTTTGGCATAGCTTAAACCTTCGTTTATAGCAGCCTGTGCTTCTTTATATCTTTCCTGATCTATATAAACGGATGACAGCGTTAAGTTAGTGCTGGCAATAATGAAGTTCAGGTCGTTTTCTTTAGCCTTGCTAATGGCCTTTACAAGATATTCCTCTGCTTTTTCATGCAGGTCTAATTTGTGATAGCAAACACCCATGTTTTGCAGGGTCTGGGTTAAACCCGTGTAATGATTCAGTTCAGAAAAGATCAAATTCCCCTGGCGGTACGTATTTAATGCCTGGTTATAATTCTTCTTTTTCTGATAGATATTGCCCATGTTAAGATAAATACCAGCAATCAGATCTTTCAGGTTTAGCTTCTTAGCAAGTATGAGCGATTGTTTAAAAAAGTCCAGTCCTTTTTCATATTCAATATCTCGATACAAATTCCCGATATTGTTATACACCTTGGCTTCACCCTCTTCGTTATGGCTTTGTTTAAAAAAGTTAAGGGAATTTAAATAATTGTCGTACGCATTTGCACTTTCATTCTGATAAAAATTTGCAATACCTTTTTGTCTGTACGATTCTGCAATTCCATCTAAGTAATTTATTTTTTTACTTAATGCCAGCGCTTTATTTGCATACATTAATGTTTGTTCCGGATCAACAAGCCTGTTTTCATAGGCCAGATTATTCAGATGAATAACTTCATTTGTATCCTGTGAAGTGAGATTGTTATTAATTTGCCAGGAAAAAACGTTCGTGATTTGAAACGATAGAAAGAAAAAAATGACAAATAAATATTTCATTTAGAATGGCCACATAGTTTCACCTTATAAATCTATATAGAAATATCGGTTTATTCAATTATTAATGCACATGGGCATTCTATTTATAAATTTTCATGGCAATAATAACATATTCCCTGTTGATATGGATATATATTATTTAATATTCTTAAATTTTCTTACCTCAAATTTCCGCAAACCCATAAAAGGCAAAAAAGGTTTGAGATGTCTCAAATACCCCTCTTTATTGACTTTTATAGCCATTCATAGAGAAAATGAATAGTTTTAATTTTGGTTAATCTTAAGAAGAAGGGTGAATGGCAAAGGCAAAAGGGCAGAGTGGGCAGAAGTTTAACCCTTAAAACCTTTTAATAATCTTTCGGGCATTTAAATAACTCAATAACCAATAACCAATAACCCAATAACCAATAACCCAATAACCAATCACTAACAACTCACCCCATGAAACTTATCAAAAAGATCTTACTCGTAATTGTAATTATTATTGCTGTTCCTTTTGTGATAGCATTATTTGTGAAAAAGGATTATTCCGTAGAAAGGCAAGTAACAATCAATAAGCCCAGAAACGAAGTGTTTAATTATATAAAGTTAGTGAAGAACCAGGATCAGTACAGTAAATGGGCGATGATGGATCCGGAAATGAAAAAGGAATATTCCGGCACTGATGGTACCGTTGGTTTTGTTTATGCCTGGGATGGTGAAAAAGCAGGAAAGGGAGAACAAGTGATTAAGAAAATAACTGACGAAGAACGTCTTGATCTGGCACTGCACTTTATAAAACCTTTCGAAGGTACGGCAACAGCATGGATGGTAACAAAACCAGCTTCTACAAACCAGACTACTGTAGCCTGGGGTATGAAAGGTGAAAGTAAGTACCCAATGAATTTTATGAACCTGTTTATGGACAGCATGCTGGGGAAAGATCTGGAAACCAGCTTAACAAAATTGAAAAGCAATCTGGAGAATTAAAGAGAATTCCGGAAA
>DASWTL010000279.1:0-13841 GCA_036402155.1 Sphingobacteriaceae bacterium
ACGATTTGCCAGACTCCCTTTCTGTTGGGTGATAAAGCCCTTAAAAATTTCAGGATCCTTCCTCGGTTGGGTAAAATAAAGGTATACAAGCTGTAACGCAGTTTCGATATCCTTCGGATTGGTAACTCCAGATAGTCCTTCATTTCTTTCAGAAATATAGGTAGAAACCATGGCCCGTTTACCTGTCAGCAACTTAGGAAGTTCAACCGGATTAAACTGGCCTACGCCGCTTCGTTGAATGATGGTTGATGCATTTGCGGCAGACTGGTAATCAGCATCATTATATAGTGAGGTGCCGCCGGGACTGAATGCTGAGAAGCTTATTTCATCATTTTTAAAGTCAGTAGGCTTTAAAACTATTTTAACACCATTGCTTAGTGTCCATTCCGTTACCCCTATGTTGTCAATTTTCTTTTCTGCGGTCACTTTTCCTGCTACCGGCTTGGTTGCCAGTAATGGCTTATCTGATACCTGATCCACATAGGCTGTAATATTTGCTTGTTTTACACTGTTAATCCAGTTATTCACCGTTTGCTCGTTTGGTAAATTAGGTTTTTCCTTTTCAGGTCCCATGATAATCACATCCCGGTTTACATCTGTGATATACTGTTTAGCAATTGCATTAATCTCATTAATCGCTATACCGCCAATATTATCTTTAACGAAGCTATATTCCCATGCTATGCCGGGACTTGCTTCACCATCCAGAAAAAGGCGAACATATTCTTCAACGTAATTTTCTGATGAGGTTTTATCCCTTTCTTTAAACGACGTTTCAAAATTCAGAAGATAAGCTTGTTTGGCCCGTTCAAGTTCTGTTTTTGTAAAGCCAAATTTTTTAACCCGTTCCGTCTCTGTTAAAACTGCTTTGAAGCCTTTCTCCAGTTCGCCTGGCTTAGCTACAACCATAGCATTATACACATCAAGACCGGCCAGAAATCCGCTGATTCCACCGTTTCCCTGTAAAAACGGTGGATTTGCTTGTTTCATAAGTTCACTGTAACGTGCCTGCAGCATACGGTTAAATAATGATCTTATCATACTTTTGCGATAATCTGTAGTTGTTTTTAATACAGATTCAGGATGTTTTATCAGTATCTGGGCAACAGTTACCGGCATTTCAGGATCAGTTACTACAACAAATTGATTTTTACCGGTCAGGGGGATAGTGTATTCGGTTCTTAAACGTGGTTTGGCAGGTGTTTTAAGGTCAGAAAATTTTGCTCTGATCATTTTCTCGGTTTCATCAACATTGATATCTCCTACCACAATTAATGCCTGCAGATCAGGACGATACCAGTTTCTGTAAAATTGCCTTAGGGTTTCTGCGGTAAAATTCTTCAATACTTCTTCCGTACCGATGGGCAAACGGTTAGAATAGCGTGAATTGTTGAATAGTAACGGAAGATATTTTTCCTGCATCCTTTGCTGGGCGCCTTTACCAAGTCGTTTTTCTTCTAAAACTACGCCGCGTTCTTTATTTATTTCTTCATCAGTAAGACTCGCATCCTGCGCCCAGTCTCGCATAATCTGTAAACCATTTTTAAAAACCTCCGGATCGTCTGTAGGAATTGGCAGCTGATAAACGGTCTCGTCAAAGCTGGTATAGGCATTTAAGTCGGCACCAAATTTCACTCCTGCTTTTTGGAGGTAATTCACAAGATCATTCTTTGGATAGTTTTTGGTGCCGTTAAAACTCATGTGCTCCATAAAATGAGCAAGTCCTTGCTGGTCATCATTTTCTAAAATGGATCCGATCTTATTAGCAAGATAAAGCTGAGCTCTGTTTTTAGGTTCTGTATTTCGTCGAATGTAATATGTAAACCCGTTTTGCAGTTTACCAACCCGGATGCTTGTATCCAGAGGTAATATTTCTTGCTTAACTACCTGAGTCCGGCTTTTCTTTGCCTTATCGGTTGTTTGAGCTTGTGTATTGTGGCTGTAGCCTGATAATACAAATGCGACTATGGTAACATAGAAGAAAAACTTATTTAATGGCTTCATAAACTGTATGTTATTTCGCGGATTTTTAAAATTTCTTTTTTGGTGATTTCTTTAATCTTAGATTATACCTTGATAATTATATTCTTACGGTACATTATCCATAATATTATGAACCAAAGCAATACATATACTATGGCATAAGCTACAGACGCATTAAGTGGTGATAAGTTACTGGCAAAATAAGTTTGGTATATCCATTTTTGCGCTCCAACTTCTTCTCCGTTAAGGTTAAGCTTAATCAGATTTAAAGTTCGGGGAATTAATCCGGATAAAAAGAATACGGTAATCGCATTGACACCATAAGCCACAAACGGGGTTGTCCATCCTTTATATCCTTTTTGATCTATGAGCCAATATAACATAGATAGGCCGATTGTAGCCAATCCTCCGGTATATAACACATATGAGCTGGTCCACAAAGCTTTATTAATTGGAAAAAACAAATCCCAAATCAGGCCGCTTATCACTGCTAAGGTGCCAATAGAAAATAACCAGGAGATCTTAACACTGGCTTCCTTGTCTTTTCTTCTTAAATATGAACCGGCTAAGACGCCGAATAACCCGGTTGCAATTGCAGGTATGGTGCTTAATATCCCTTCAGGATCCCATGTTTTGGCACTTTTCCATAAGTGAGCTTCGGTTAAGATGGTTCTGTCTAACCATGCGCCCAGGTTTGTTTCTTTTTCAAGATTTGCATAACCTACACCGGGTACCGGTACCAAGGTCATTATGAGCCAGTAAAAAATTAATAACCCTATTAATATCCTGAGTTGAGTACGCGCTGATGTTTTAACAAATATCACGGCAGATATAAAAAAAACCACGGCAATGCGTTGTAAAACACCTGGAATTCGGACTGTTTTAAGTGATTCTATAGGTTCAGTGAAGATCCTGGGGTAAACGGATAAGAATAGACCCAGCCCAAATAGAATTAATGCTCTTTTTAATGCGGTTTTTAGAATTCGTGAATGGTCGGTTATGAATTCTTTCTTGGTGCCTAATGCATAAGCAATAGAAACACCTACAATGAACAAGAAAAAGGGAAATATAAGATCAGTTGGTGTACACCCATGCCATGCAGCATGTTTGAGTGGCGGGTATATATTACCCCAGTCGCCGGGGTTATTAACCAGAATCATTCCTGCAACTGTAATACCACGAAATACATCCAGAGATAATAAACGTTGCGGAGACTTCTGTAGAATTGCAGTTTCAGTCATATTATAGCCATTTACAGGATGTTAAATAAAAAAAGTGTTAAGTTGATATATCAAACTTAACACTTTTATGCAAATACTATAATGTCCGATAGAGTGTTAATCAAACTTCCATCGTACAAAGGCTTCCATAGCTTCGTATTCAGCAAGCCCTAACTTGTCATATGATCTGGCAGTTTCTTTAGTACGGTCTTCTGCTCTCACCCAGAATTCGCGTTCGTCATCGCCAGGGAATACGGGGCGGTCTTTTTGCGATTGATGTTTAAATATTGCATACCGCTTACGCAAAACTTCCTGTGGTGATAAAGGAACGGTCATCTCAATTTCATGGGTTTCAAATTCATGCCATGCACCACGATACAACCATAGCCAGCAGTCTTTAGTCCATTCTTCCGTCTTCCGTAAACGGGTAATGGCTTGAAGCATAATATCAAAGCACACTTTGTGAGTTCCATGTGGATCTGCAAAATCACCGGCGGCAAATATCTGATGAGGTTTTACCTGTTGCAAAAGCTCCATAGTTTGCTTGATATCATCTTCATAGTTTGCTTTCTGCCTGGTTTTTGCCCGTTCATAAAATGGGAGTCTCATAAAATGGATATGATCATCGGGTAATCCTGCAAAACGCGCACCCGCTATTGCTTCACCTTTTCTTATCAATCCCTTTACAGTTTGAATCTCATGGGTGTCTACCTGATTTGGGTTTTTCTGTTCCATGAAATTCCGCATAGATGTATACAACGTTTCCAGCTGTTGAGAATCGCCATTGATAGATTTAGTAAAATCCAAAGCAAATTCAACAAAGCGCAGCGCATCATCATCCCATACGGCCGTATTACCGGATGTTTGATACGCAACGTGTACATCATGACCTTGATCTGCCAGGCGAATGAATGTACCACCCATTGAAATTACATCATCATCAGGGTGCGGTGAGAAAATAAGTACTCTTTTCTGCGCTGGGGTAGCTCTTTCAGGACGCTGACTGTCATCGGCATTGGGTTTTCCACCTGGCCAGCCTGTAATGGTATGTTGTACTTTGTTAAAAATGTTAATATTTATCTGGTAAACCGGCCCTTTTTCAGTAGCCAGTTGTGCCATACCATGAGTGTTGTAATCTTCTTCAGTTAATTTTAAGATAGGTTTTCCAACGGTGTTAGCCAGCCATATTACCGCTTTTTTAATTAAATTTTGTTCCCAGATACAATCTTTAACCAGCCATGGTGTATCAAACCGGGTCAGTTCTGAGGCCGCATCCTGATCAAGGACAAATTCAACATTATCAGAAAGTTGAAGGTATGTTGCCGGAACATCTGATGAAATCTCACCTTCTACTGCTTTTTTTATGATCAGCGCTTTCTTACGGTTCCAGGCCATAAGAATAATTTCGCGGGCTTTGAAAATGGTTCCAATGCCCATTGTAATGGCTTTTGTAGGAACATTTTCTTTACCTCCAAAATCGCGGGAAGCGTCACTCCGGGTTAAATCATCAAGGGTAACCAAACGCGTACCTGAGTTAGGTGCAGACCCCGGTTCATTAAAACCAATGTGACCTGTTCGTCCTATACCAAGAATCTGCAAGTCCAGTCCGCCAATAGCTGAAATCTTGCGTTCATATTCTAAACAGAATTGATGAACTTCTTCCTGGCTAAGCTGACCATTTGGGATGTGAACATTATTCTTGTCTATATCCACATGATCAAATAAGTGCTCATTCATGAAGGTAACGTAGCTTTGTCCTGCAGTTGGCGACATTGGATAATATTCATCCAGATTGAAGGTCACTACATTTTTAAAGCTCAGATTTTCTTCACGGTGTAAACGCACCAGCTCATCATAAACTCCAATTGGAGTTACACCAGTAGCGAGACCAAGTACGGCCTGTTCGCCTTTTTGTGCTTTGTTTTTGATAAGATTTGCAATTCGCTGTGCTACCTTTTTCGATGCGATGTGTTGATCGGGATAGACTGTAACTGGTAATTTTTCGAAGCGTGTCTCTTCCAGTAAGTTTAATCGGGCCATTAAGGATAAAACGTTTTGGGTGAGATGCAAATATACCTACATTTATTATATGTTAAATAAAATCATATAATTTGCTTCACTGTTAAGTGTAAAAACGGTCTTAATATTATCAGTAATGAATTTTCAAATTGAAAAACTTTCGGCGATTGCGAAAAAATCTTCACGGTTAATTATCGGTCTCATGTCCGGAACTTCAATGGACGGGCTGGATATTGCATTGTGCAAATGCAGTGGATTTGGTAAAGATACCACAGTTGAAGTGTTGAAATTTAAAACCGTTGCTTATGGAGATGATTTTAAGAATGATATAAGGCAGATTTTTTCCAGAAGGGATGCCGATCTTCAAATGGTATGCCTTATGAATGATAAAATCGCGCTGTTTCATGCGGAGCTTATCCTTGCCGCACTTTCTGAATGGAATTTTAAACCGGAAGACATTGATTTAATTGCAAGCCATGGCCAAACCATTTTTCATGCGCCAAAATCATATCATCAGTTAGAAAATTATCCGAACGCTACCCTGCAAATTGGTGATGGGGACCACCTGGCGGTAAGAACCGGGATCATTACTATCAGTGATTTCAGGCAAAAGCATCTGGCAGCCGGCGGCGAAGGAGCACCATTAGCCGTTTATGGAGATTACCTTATTTTTTCAAAAAGCGGCGAAAATCGCGTTATGCTAAATATCGGTGGAATTTCAAACTTTACTTTTTTGCCTGCGGATGGAGATGCTGCCAGGGTTTTCTCTACTGATATTGGCCCGGGCAATACAATGATGGATCAATTTGTACAACTGAATTATAGGGATCTGCAATATGATAAGGATGCGGTTTTGGCTCGTCAAGGGGAAGTAAATGACGATCTTTTGCAGGAATTATTGGATCATGAGTTTTTTGATATTCCTTTTCCTAAAACCACGGGACCTGAATTGTTCAATCTGAAATATTTAAAGGCTGCGATAGAGAGGTCACATAATGAAAATATAAAAAATGAAGATGTACTGGCTACATTGTGTGAGTTTACAGCAAGGGGAATCATTATGTCAATTAAAAAATCTTTTACCGAATCCGATAAGCCCGTAATTTATTTAAGTGGAGGAGGTATGCACAATCCTTTGTTATTTGAAAAACTAAATTCTGCTTTGCCTTTTGCAAAATTTGCAGACACCAATCAATTGGGAATAAATCCTGACGCTAAAGAGGCTGTGTTGTTCGCCGTTCTGGCAAATGAAACTGTTGCCGGAAAACCCATCAATTTTGGAGACAGAACCGGAGTTCCATCTGTTTGTATGGGGAAGATCTGTTTAACTGAATAATTCTACCAATGAATCGCCACTAAATTATCTTAATTCCAAGATGATGGAAATCAGCAAGTTCCTTTGAATGTGGATCTAACTCAGTGATCAGCGTATGGATCTGATTATTTGAGCAGACTTTCATCCGTTGCTCTGAATTTAATTTTTCAGATATTGTTAATACAATGAGTTTGTTTGACGCTTTAATCATCGCTTTTTTCACCTGAACAACTTCAATGTCAGAGTCTGTAACGCCACCTTTCGCAGATAATCCATTTGTTCCAAGAAAGCACAGATCAACCTTAATTTCTGACAGATAATTGGTTACCTGAGAGCCAAGTGTTACCTGGGAGTTTTTAGAAAACTGTCCGCCTATTAATATTACCTGCAGGTCCTGGTGGTCTGCAAGTTCCAATGCAACTAATGGGCTGATTGTAAAGATGGTAGCCTTCATGTTCAACGGAATATTTTTAACCATCTCTATTACCGTGGTTCCCCCTCCGGTTAATATGTCCATACCATCTTTAATAAGATTTGCAGCTTTGGCAGCCACTGCTTTTTTCTCATCAAGAGCATAAATATCGGTACCATTGAAAGGAAAATGAAAGGACTTGGATAATGCACCGCCGTGAACTTTCAATAATTTCCCCATATCCGCAAGCTCATTCAAATCGCGTCTTACCGTATCTTCAGAAACCTTTAGTAGCTCAGAAAGATCAGATGAGAGAACCTTGTTGTGCAGATTGATCTGTTTAATAATGAAGTTGTGACGTTCTTTTTTAAGCATACAATTACATTTTATTGCAAGATAAAATTAAAATGCAGCAAAATAAGAGGCAAAAGAAAACTTATGTGTGTATTAAGGAATAGAGGATCCGATAATCAGATTATTAAGTAAGTAATGGAAAGAACTTTAAAGAATATTAATACCTAATTCATGGTATGCCGTCAGCTCTTTAGATTCCGGGTTTAGTTCAGTTATTAATGTATTAATTTGATTATTGGCACAAACTTTCATACGCTGTTCTGAATTCAATTTTTCTGAAATAGTTAATACTACCAATTTATTTGCAGCCCTGATCATTGCCTTTTTAACCTGAACAACCTCCAGGTCCGAATCGGTTACTCCGCTTTCTGCTGATAATCCGTTTGTGCCCAGAAAACATAAATCAGCCCTGATCTCTGAAAGGTAATTGGTTACTTGTGAGCCAACGGTTACATGTGAGTTCTTAGAAAATTGCCCGCCTATTAATATTACGTGAATATTAGGATGGTCGGCTAATTCCAATGCAATTAACGGACTGATTGTAAATATAACTGCCTTAGTATTTACAGGTATATTTTTTACCATTTCAATAACGGTAGTCCCACCTGCAGTCAGGATGTTCATGCCATCCTTTATAAGCTTTGCAGCTTTTCGGGCAACTTCTTTTTTTGCATCAAGGGCGTATATGTCAACTCCGTTAAAAGGGAAGTGGTATGACCTTGATAAAGCGCCGCCATGCACTTTTAATAATTTGCCTAAGTCGGCCAATTCATTCAGGTCTCGTCTTACAGTATCTTCAGAGACCTTCAGCTGTTCCGCTAAATCTGAAGAAAGAACCTTATTGTGAAGATTAATCCGTTTAATTATGAAGTTATGACGTTCTTTTTTAAGCATCATGCTGCGTTTTCCTGCAAAATAAAGTTCTAAAATAGCAAAAAGCTGCAATAAACAAAACTTAAATTGTTTGGATATAGACTTAAAAAGGGCTTTTTTATTTTGGAAAAATATATTTGCAGATTAATTTGCGTATTTGTGCAAAATATCCAAACTTTATACTAATTAATCGCTAACCCACTTAATTTAAAAATTATGAAGAAAAGATTACTCCTTTTATTAGGTATCTTATTCATTTTTGCTGGCAGTTATGCCCAGCAGAAATCGATTGTTGGTAAAGTTACCGACGAACAGGGAGTTCCTTTACCAGGTGTTTCCGTTAAGGTTAAAGGAACAAATACCGGAACATCAACCGGACCTGATGGAGATTATTCTATCAGGGCAAGTTCTGCTGATGTGCTTGTCTTTTCTTTTATTGGAAGCATTTCAGAGGAACGGACAGTTGGAGATGAAACTACAATTAACGTTATACTACGTGCTGATACAAAATCATTGCAGGAAGTTGTAGTTGTGGGTTATGGAACGCAGAGAAAGAGCAATCTGACCGGTTCTGTTTCGACTATCGACATTGAAAAAACGTTAGAAAGCAGGCCGATTGCGGATGTTGGAAGAGCAATGCAAGGTGCAGCACCAGGTTTGAGTGTTGTAGTACCAAGCGGCGAAGTTGGTTCTGATCCGATAATAAAAATACGTGGCCAGCTCGGATCGTTCAGAGGAGGCTCTGCCCCGTTAATCTTATTGGACAATGTTGAAATTCCCAGTATCCAACTAGTTAATCCCGGAGATATTGCCTCTATAACGATCTTAAAAGATGCAGCCGCTTCCTCCATATATGGTGCGAAAGCAGCGTTTGGGGTAGTTTTGATCACAACAAAGCAAGGCTCTGGTACAGGGAAACCTCAGGTTACTTTCTCAAGTAACTTCTCTTACCAAAATCCGTGGAAAGATCTTAAAATGGCAGATGTGAATGGGCTAAAGTACACAGTTGATGCAACCGAGCGTATTGGGAATTTTCTTCCAACCGGGGCATTCTATCGGGTTGACCGGGCCAGCTATGAGAAAGCTGTAGAGTGGAAAGAAAAGTATGGTAATTCTGTGGGTCCAAATGATCCCACAGTATACGGACGGGACTGGATTACCAGGGATGGTTCTGTTAAAATGGGATACAGGACATATGATCCGTATGCGTTGATGGTAGAAGAATGGGCTCCAACCCAAACCCATAATTTGTCAATAGGTGGTACATCCGGTAAAACTTCTTATAATATAGGTTTGGCTGCGTTGGGACAAAGCGGGATGATGAAGCCAGCAAAATCGGATGAGTTTTCCCGATACAATGCATCGTTAAAATTAACAAGTGATATAAATAAATACCTCACTGTTCGAGGCGGGGCGATTTATTCAAGAAGAAATAAAGAATACCCATATATAACAAACTCTACAACAGCAGATCCGTGGTTATATCTTTATCGTTGGGGGCCGCTTTATCCTTTTGGAAGTGACGAGAATGGTGATCCGATTCGTAGCCCGGCAAGCGAGGCAGAAGCTGCAAATACAGCAAATATTCTTCAGAATTATATGAATGTGAATTTGGGAACGACGGTTAATCTGATGACAAACTGGAAGGTTGATTTTGATTATACTTTCTCAAATCAGGAAGAAAACTGGAATCGGCCAGGTACAAGGTACACTGCCAGGAACTCGTGGAGTGCACCTAAGGCTCGTGTTGATGACGCCGGCAACCCGGTATTTGTAAATTCAGAAGGTCAGGTAGTCTCAAGCACAACCCCTGGAGCGATCCGGGCGTATGATCTTTCATTAGATACGTATACGGCTCCGGGAGCTAATCCCGATCACCTGTATCGGGCATCTGAAAATTTTTACCGTCATACAATCAATGCGTTTACAACGTACAACATGAATTTAAAGGAGGATCATAGTTTTAAATTCATATTGGGCTTAAATCGTGTGGCAGATAACACTGAAAGTCAATTTACCCAGATTACAAACCTGAATGATATTACAAATCCTCAATTTGACTTCGGAACGGGTACTATTACTGGTGGGGGCGATAAATTCTGGCAAGCCCAGCTAGGGTACTTTGGTCGCGTTAACTATGGTTATAAGAACAAATATCTTTTAGAGGGAAATCTACGTTATGATGGATCCTCCAAATTTCCAACGGATCTGCAATGGCGGTGGTTTCCATCATTCTCAGCAGGATGGGTTGCCAGTGAAGAAAGCTTTATGGAATGGACAAAACCAGTATTGAATCAGTTGAAATTCAGAGGATCATGGGGATCAATTGGGGATCAGACTGTTCCTAATAGTTTGTACCTTTCTACCATGGGTGGAGGACAATCTAACTGGATTGGTGGCTCAGGCACCCGGGTTAATTTTGTGGGCACACCACTTGCCGTTTCATCACTTATAACCTGGCAGGATATAGTTACTACAAACTTTGGTGTAGATGCAGGATTTCTTAATAATCGATTAGGGCTCACCTTTGATATTTACACAAGGAATACCAATAATATGATTGTTCCGGCTGAAGGAATTCCTCTAACTTATGGAACGGGTGCGCCACAAAGTAATTATGGATCATTAGAGACAAAGGGATGGGAATTGGCAATTGATTTCAATCACCGGTTTGAAAACGGTTTAGGTATTAATGTCAGAGGTAACCTTTCAGATGCGAAGTCTATTATTACCGAATATGGAACTACTCAGGGTGTGAATAGCAATTATGTTGGTAAGACATGGGGGGAAATTTGGGGATATCGCACAGACAGGTTATATCAAATGGATGATTTTGAGTTGGATGCTAATGGCAAGCCTTTTTTGGTCACTCTTACCGCAGCTGATAGTAAATTACATGCAAATAAACAGGCCTATAAGCTGAAACCAGGCCCTAATGGCGAAAAACCGGTTTACCAACCGTTCTTGCAGAATAGCTCTAATTTCCGTTTTGGGCCAGGCGACGTTAAATTTGTAGACTTAAATGGTGATGGCGAAATAAATAATGGAAGTGGGTTACTCAACGATCACGGAGATTGGGAGATGTTAGGAAACTCTACTCCTCGGTATGAGTACGGGTTTAGATTAGGTGCTGATTTTAAAGGCTTTGACTTTAGCGCATTTCTTCAGGGTGTGGGCAGCCGTAAAATATGGGGAGATGGTTTCCTTGCAATTCCTGGATATAATACAGCTGATGGTGCTATGCCTGCTGCGATTGCAGATGATTACTGGACTCCGACAAATACTGGTGCTTTTTATCCTGCAGCATATAATAATGGTGGAAGTAATTCAGCGAATAATATGCAAATACAGTCCCGTTATTTATTGGATATGTCATACGTAAGGCTTAAGAATATTAGCTTTGGATATTCAATACCTCAGTCAGTATTGAAAAAAGTCAATATAGGTTCACTTCGTATATATACCTCCTTAGAGAATTTCGTAACTTGGGATAAGCTTGGCGATTTGCCTATTGATCCCGAGACTATCAGTGGATATTCAATGTTTAATACTTCTAATTATAACTTGGGTCGTACCGGTACTGGAATTCCTACGTTTAAAAGTATTTCGTTTGGTGCTCAGTTAAATTTCTAGAAAATAAGAAAATGAAAAATATTAAATTAATATACGGTATTGCTACGGCATGTATCTTGTTTACATCCTGTAATAAGGATGTGCTGGATCGTCCACCGCTAACTCAATATGTGGACGATAATTACTGGAGAAATGAAGAAGATGTCCGGTTATTTGCAAATGGATTTTACACAAATTATTTTGTCGGATATAACAGTTCATTTACAGCAGATTATACACCGGTAAGAGGGTATACCTTTTCAGATGATCTGACTGGGAAAAATGTACAAAGTAGCTTTGAATCTGGTGTTCCGAGTTCCAGAGGAGCCACCACCGAGGGTGCAGCATGGTTGTCTAGCTATGCTGGGCCTACATGGAATTTTGCCTGGGTGCGAAAATCAAACATTTTTATCGACCGTGTTGAAAACGTTGCTAAACCGCGCTTATCGGATGAATCTTATAAACATTGGATGTCGGTTGCCAGGTTTTTCAGAGGATTTGAATATAGCCGTTTAGTAAGTGTGTTTGGAAACGTACCGTATTTTGAAAAAGATGTCGCTGATACAGAGTTAGACCTTTTATACAAAGATCGAGATGACAGAGGCGTGGTAATGGATAAAGTTTATGATGATTTTAAGTATGTTTTGACAAACATTAGGGTGAACGATGGCGCTCAATTCTTAAATAAGTATATAGCAGCGGCGTTTATTTCCAGATTTATGTTATTTGAAGGAACATGGCAGCATTATCATGGTTTGGATGCAGCCCGTTCTAAAAAGTATTTGGAACTTGCTGTTGAAGCAGCCGAAGTGGTAATGAATAGTAACAAGTACAATTTTACGCGTGATTTTAAATCACTATTCACGTCTGAAAGTCTTGCCGGCCATCCGGAAGTAATCATGTTCCGGGCATACGATGCTGCCCTGGGAATAACGCATTCAATTGGATCTTATCAAAATGGAACAGAAATAGTTGGAGTGGATGCTAATCTGGTGCTTATTAAATCTTTTATTGCTAATGATGGCCAGGTATGGCAGAACTCAACAGTACCAGGTGCCAACAGTTTTTCCATTGCCGATTTGGTTAAGACCAGGGATCCACGCTTTGAGGCATCCTTCATCGACAAGGTAAACATCAATTCAGCAACCTTACTCTACGGTTATAAATTCGCATCAAGAGAGGCTATCACTTTTATAGGGAAAACATATCCTCCTGCCTGGGGTAGTAACACCAATACCAGCGATGCACCAGTTATCAGGCTGGCAGAAGTGGTATTAAACTGGATTGAAGCAAAAGCTGTTTTAGCTCAGTACCATGGAGGGCCAGCAGTTACTCAGGCAGATATAAATAAGTCTATAAATGCAATCCGTAACCGTCCTTTGGATGCCGCCGCCATTGCGAAAGGTGTACAGAAAACAGCTCCACTTACTCTTGCAGCTCTTCCTAATGACCCAGCCCGTGATTCAGATGTGCCCGCGTTGATTTGGGAAATTCGTCGTGAAAGACGTATGGAGTTCGTATTCGAGCATACCAGGTTATTAGACATAAAGCGGTGGAAAAAAATTCAATACATGAATTTTAGCACAAACCCTGATTATTTGTTGGGCCCATGGGTGAATGTTAAAGCTGAAGTGCCTGGTTATCTTATTCCGTCTAACGTAAATAAAATTGCGGTTAAAAAGGCGGACGGTACTGTTGTAACTTATAATGGTTCTAATGGAGATGCACTGATCGGGTTTTGGATGGTACAAAATGCATCGAATAGAAATGCCTTCAGCGATCAGGTGTATATGGCTCCTGTTGGACAAGCTCAAGTTATTGATTACCAAGAAAGAGGATACACTCTTACACAGACAGTTAACTGGTAAGATTCACTGATATTCAATTAAGTGTTAATATGACAAACAAAAAAAGAGGCTGTCTCATTAATCGTGATGACAGCCTCTTTTTTTGCGTTATACTGTCCGATAATTTGTGCAGGATAGTAAATTATTTTTAGCATTTATTTCATATTTTATTTTTCATAAATATCTGATTTTCATATATTTATATC
>DASWTL010000280.1:0-7381 GCA_036402155.1 Sphingobacteriaceae bacterium
TTGCTTTCAAGCTCTGTATGAACCTTAAAAGGACTTCCGTCAGGTTCGCGGATGTCGTTTTTGTAAAATTTTAAATGCACCCCGGCTTCAGCTAAAATGGGGTAATTTGGAGACCGGAAAGCCTCGAATTTCTCAGAATTATACTTAAATGCACGGTTTCCTCTAAAAAGCTTATAATCAAAATAAATACAAACCTCGGGCACACGCGCCTTACCCTTCTTTTTCTGAGCTGCAATTTCAAGTGCTGTTATAAAATTTTCCTTAGCATCCGTTCGTATCCCATTAACCGGCAGCTGCGATCCGGTGAAAATGATGGGCTTAGTTAAGCCTTCAAGCATAAAACTAAGCGCCGATGCAGTAAAAGCCATGGTATCCGATCCGTGAAGAATTACAAAGCCATCATACCGGTCATAATCACGCGCAATAAGCCGGGCAAGGTCAACCCATACCTCCGGTGTCATATTCGACGAATCCAAAATAGGATCGAATGAATGGACCGTCAGCGTATAATGCATACGCTTTAACTCAGGAATATTTTCCGTGATCTGCTCAAAATCAAAAGGCATCAGTACGCCACTTTCAGGATCTGTGATCATCCCGATAGTACCGCCTGTGTATATCACTAAGATACTGGTCATATTCCGTCGAATATCGTATTTACAACGATATATTTAAAATTATTAAGGTAAAACCAATTTATACGCCAAAAATTGTCCTGGAGTTATTCGTAGTAACCTCGGCAACATGATTGATACTTACATGATGTAAATCAGCAACTTTCTGCGCAATATGAAATAAATAACTGCTCTCATTGGGCTTACCCCTAAATGGCACAGGAGATAAGTAGGGAGAATCCGTTTCCAAAACTATAGTATTCAGAGATAAACCGGCAACTACTTTGTCCAAACCCGAGTTTTTATAGGTCACTACGCCTCCTATACCAAGATAGAAGCCAAGATCAATGATTTTAGCAGCTTGTTCGGCTGAGCCTGTAAAACAATGAAAGATACCTCGTAACCGATTATGTTTTTCAGTCAGTAAAATATTGTATACTTCATCAAAAGATTCCCTGCTGTGTATCACAATTGGAAGATCAAGATCTTTAGCCCAGTTAATCTGCTGTCTGAAAGCATCCTCCTGAGAAGCCAGCGTAGTTTTATCCCAGTAAAGATCAATCCCTATCTCTCCAATGGCATAGATCTTTTGCACCGGTATAGCGCTCTTAATAAATAACAGTTCTTCTTTATAGTTTTCTTTAACATCACACGGATGCAGACCCAGCATTGGGAAGCAGTTTTCGGGATACTTACTTACCAGGTTCATTACCATCGGAACTGAGGCAGAATCAACGTTCGGCAGGAATAGCCTTGTAACCTGATTTTCAATACACCGTTGCATTTTGGCATCGAGCATTTGCTGGTCTGTTTCGTAGTAAAGATGGGTGTGCGTATCTGTCAGTATCATGGTCACCACAATTAAAAAAGCCCTCTGTTTATAAAATCAGAGGGCTTGTTATTAACGATTATATTCTTAGTTGCCTGCAGGCGGAGCCGGTTGAGCAGCTGCAGAACCCGGTTTTGCCGGAATTATATTTACAATATCTATATCAAAAACCAACGGGGTGTATGGCTGAATAGTAGGTGCGCTGCCCTGTTCGCCATAAGCTAATTTTGATGGCAAAATTAAGGTAGCTTTTGTTCCTTTAGGTAAAAGCATCAATGCTTCTTCCCAGCCCTGAATGATACCGCTTCCAACTCCAACCGGAATTTTGATTGGCTGATAAGGACGCTGAGCCATATACGTACCTGATTTCTTAGCTACATCCTGAAGACTGGTGTCAAAAACCTTACCTGTAAGGAATTTTCCGGTATAGTTAACCTCTACAGTATCTCCGGGTTTAGCTCTCTGGCCATTTTTTGCCTCTTTTGTAATTACATAATTTAAACCTGATGCCGTTGTAGTTGGTTTCAAATCTTCCTTATCAAGGTAATTTTTAATTTTTGCTGCTTCACCGCTTTTAGCTTTTTCACCTTCTGCTTTAACAAACTCCTCTACTTTTGCCTGAAAATCAGCATCATTCAATTTTCCTTTAGGAATAACCTTATCGATTTTAAAAGTGTAAAGCATGTATTTACCTTTTACATTTTCAGGTTTCGGCATGCCTAATTTGTTTACCAACGAATCAATGTTGATCTTAAATGTGGCGCTATCTCCTTCACTCAGCATCCCAATCGCTGTAAACATATCGCCTTTAAATCCTGGCTTTTGTTTTACAGTCATTGCAGGCCTGTCGTAATCAGAAGAATTGTACAAAACAGAATCTTCCTCTGTTTTTTGAATAAATTTAAATACTATAAAATCTCCATCTTTAACGGTAGGCCCTTCTTTGTCCTCATGGATCTTATAGAACATATCCCCTTCACCTTGTTTAAATTGCTTACAACTGCTAAATGCAACTGCAGCACATAGAATTAATAAAATTTTTTTCATTTGAATAATTTGTTTTAATGGAGCTACCATTTTTTGATTTACGTTATTGGACTAAAAGATTTTTATATTCAGGTAAAACTAATTTAAACTGACTTATCACTTCCTGCAATGAGCTATGGCTTTGCCCTCCCGCTGCATTCCGGTGCCCTCCGCCATGAAAATATTTTTTACATATTTCATTAGCCGGAAAATCGCCTGTAGAACGCAAAGAAAGCTTAACCAACTCTTCCCGTTCAATGATAAGTGCTGCTAATTTAATTCCATTTATTGACAATGCATAATTCACTATTCCCTCGGTATCACCGGTTACAATTTTGTACTTTAACAGATCCTCACGTCTTACTGTGATCATTGCTGTATTAAATTCAGGAAACACTTCCAGCCTGTTTAAAAGGCAATGCCCAAGAAAACGCAACCTGTTCTCATTGAAATTATCATAAACCAACTGGTGTATCTTTGAATTTTCAGCTCCGCAGTTAATAAGATCTGCAACAATATGGTGTACATCTGCTGTAGTCGTCGGAAATCTGAAAGAACCTGAATCTGTCATAATACCGGTATACAAACAGGTAGCAACATCCTTATTAATAAAATGCCGCTCATCCATCAGGTTAACGATAAAGTCATAAACCAGTTGTGCTGTAGCACATGCGTTTATAGTCCAGTGCCGAAAATCATCAAAACCTTCAGGCTCAAGATGATGGTCAATCAACACTTTATAGCCTTTTGCATTCCGGATCACGTCGCCAAGCTCATAGATCCTGCCTAAAGCATTAAAATCAAGGCAAAATATAAGCTCAGCATCAGCAACAATCTGATTACACTCTTCCTGCTTCTCATTATAAATAATAACCTCCGGATTGTTTGGCAGCCAATGCAGAAAAGTCGGATAATCTGTTGGTGTTATTACCCTAACCTGATGTCCTTTTTGAACGAGGTAATTATACAGGCCCAATGATGATCCCATTGCATCCCCATCCGGTTTTGGATGGGTAGTGATAACAATACGCCTGGGATGGGCTAATAATTCTTTAAGGGCAACTATATCTAACATTTTAAAAAAAGAACTGCAAAGCTATTAAAAACCTTCATGATACAATACAAAGGCCGACAATTATTTACAACGCTATAAATGCTGTTTACGTAACTTTTAAGCGGTTTAGGATACGATAGATCAGTGGCCAGTGGCATACGGATTAAGCATGATGTTTTGAATCCTGGAACAAAGCCGGAACCGGAAATTCCAATCAAACAAATCCGTTTACATCTTATCTCTCTGATTTCCTGTTATCATTTTATCATTATTGAAAATTTTACGATAAAACCCTAACTTTGCACCCACTTAAAAATTATGGCAACTAACAGAACATTTACAATGATTAAGCCTGATGCTGTTTCTAACGGACACATCGGAGCGATTTTAGACGATATCACAAAAGGCGGATTTAAAATTGTCGCTTTAAAATACACACGGCTGACTGACACTGTTGCAGGAGCATTTTATGCTGTGCATAAAGAACGTCCATTTTACAACGATCTCGTGAGCTTCATGTCGTCGGGCCCTATAGTGGCGGCTATTCTTGAAAAAGATAATGCCGTTGAAGATTTTCGTAAACTGATTGGCGCAACAGATCCGGCTAAAGCTGATCAGGGAACGATCCGTCAAAAATATGCTAAATCAATTGATGCGAATGCTGTTCATGGATCTGATTCAGATGAGAATGCAGAGATTGAAGGAAACTTCTTTTTCTCGGCGCTTGAGCGTTTCTAACTGATATTGAAAGTTGAACCTTCCTGACACAGGGAGGTTCGACTTTCTTAGAGAAATATTATTTCATCTAAAACCTTGCTACCGGCACGCTCATTCATTTTGTCGAGAATTTGTGAGCGGATCATCACCATCTCGTTTTTGATAACCGATGATTCTATTCGGATAAACAATTTCCGGTCGCGTATAAACATTTCTTTAGTACGGTTTGCGACAGCAGTGCCCATCATTTCGGGCCAGGCAGCAATAAGAGAGGTTTCATTAAAACGCCGGCGCAACCTGTAAACGTCCAGCATTTGCTCAATGGCTTCTTTTAGGGACTTATCGTTTGTGCGTCTCATTGTTTTATTTCCCCTTTTTGAACATCAAAGATCTTCACTTCGGTATCAATTCCCTTAAAAATAGAAGCCACCCGTTCCCGACTGGTGTCTGTTATAAAGATCTGCCCAAAGTCATCGTCGGATACCATTTTCATTAATTTCCTGGTACGGGTGTCATCTAATTTATCAAAAATATCATCCAGAAGCAAAAGCGGCCTGAATTTCTTTTGCTGATACAGATAAGTATATTGAGCTAACTTTAATGCAATCAGAAAAGATTTCTGCTGCCCCTGTGATCCGAATTTTTTTAGAGGCATTCCATGTATCGAGAAAACCAATTCATCTTTATGAATTCCGGTAGTCGTGCGCTCCAGGATGCGGTCGCGTTCCAATGACTTTTTTAGTAGAATACCAAATTCATCATTAAGCAACGGCGATTCATACACCAGCTCCACTTGCTCGGCGCTATCACATAAATATGCATAATGCTTGTTGAATATCGTTACAAATGCCTCCAGAAAGACTCTGCGCTTCTGAAATATGCTGTTTCCCGAACTTACCAGCTGTTCATCGTATATTTCAAGCAGGGCCGGGTCATATCTGCCGGTATCTGCAATCTGCTTTAAAAGCGCATTACGGGTATTAAGACTACGATTATATAGTATCAACTCATCCAGGTATGAATTATCCGTTTGAGAAATGACATTATCAATAAATTTTCTCCGATCCTCACTTCCACCGGTTATCAGGCTGACATCATTCGGCGAAACCATCACCAGGGGAAACAATCCAATGTGATCAGCCAAACGGGTATACTCTTTCTTATTTCGCTTAAACTGCTTTTTTTGATTGCGTTTTAATGCACAGGAGACCAGCTCATCATGACTATCTTTTTTAAAAGTACCCTGTATCATAAAAAACTCTTCACCGGCTTTAATCTGCTGTCCGTCAACCGGATTAAAATAACTTTTACATAATGAGAGGTAATGTATTGCATCCAGCAGGTTAGTTTTTCCGGCGCCATTATTCCCTGTAAAAGCGTTTACAGCAGGTGATAAGTCAATATCTGCCTCTGTATAATTCTTAAAATTCATCAGGGATAATTTCTGAAGCCACATGTCACAAAAATAACTTTTAACAAATGATAATCGGTTATTACAAAAAATTCAATTGGCAGAAATATTACAGTTGATAGTAACATCTAAAATGGTATTTTTGCAGAATGGTCGTTTCTGTGAAACGGCTTTCAATTTTTTTATACAAATGTCACAAACCAAAAAAGACAACGTATCAAACTCTCAAAATGAATTCGGCAATGCCGGAGCCTTTGTTAAAGAGAACCCTAAAAGTTTAGCAGTAATTGGCGGTGCAATAGTTGCTCTGATATTGCTGTATATCGGTTATCAGCAGTTTTATCTGACACCCCGGGCAGAAGAAGCGGCCAGTCAGATGTTCAAAGCCGAAGAATATGTTGGTATTGATACGCTTAAAGACCGCGCTATTAAAGGCGATGGCTCATATCCTGGCTTTGAAAAAATAGCCGAGGAGTATTCGTCAACAAAATCTGCGAATTTAGCAAATGCATACCTTGGAGGGTTGTACCTTCAAAAAGGTGAATATCAAAAAGCTGTTGATGCCCTGGGCAATTACAGCAGCACCGGAAGCCCTATTATTGATCCGCTTGTGCTGGGAATGCTTGGCGATGCGTATAGCGAATTAAAAGATTACAAACAGGCGATCATCTATTATAAAAAAGCCGCTGATAAAAAAAGCAATTCATTTACCAGCCCGTTATACCTTAAAAAATTAGGGCTTGTTTATGAAGAAGAAAAAAACTATGATGCAGCGCTTGATGCATATAATAAAATAAGAACTGAATATCCTGAAAGTTATGAAGCCTCAGTTATTGATGCTTACATAGCACGGGCTGAAGCACGCCAGTAATTACCCGACACCTGATTACAGCTAGTAATGGCAACGCACCTAAAAAACCTGTCAGATTTTTCAAATACAGAGATTCCCAAGGCTACCGACTTTAGCTTCGCCATTGTAGTATCACAATGGAATGAAGAGGTTACAGGTGCACTTTACCAGGGAGCCCTGGATTTTTTAATCCAACACGATGCATTAGAAGAGAATATCTTAACTGTCCATGTTCCGGGAAGCTATGAATTAACTTCCGCTGCAGACATGGTACTTACCCTGAAAAAAGTAGATGCTGTGATCTGTCTGGGCTGCGTTATTCAGGGTGAAACTCGGCATTTTGACTTTATTTGTGATGCCGTTGCACATGGATTGACACAAATTTCAATTAAACATAACAAACCTGTGGTGTTTGGCGTATTAACTACAGATAATTTACAGCAGGCACTGGAACGTGCCGGTGGCAGACATGGAAATAAAGGTGAAGAGGCAGCGGCAACGGCTATTCAAATGGCAGCTCTGCAGCGAACTTTATCCCACAACTAGTTGCGAAGTAAGTTGTTTTAGTTTAAAGCATTAAATAATTAAATGAAATGAGAAAAGTAGTTGTTGGAGTTTTTGCATTGTTATTAGCAATTACGGTTTTGGAATCTTGTTCTTCAAAGCTGTGCCCTGCATATAACTCTTACCCTTCTGCCAAACGTTAATCAGCGCTTTCTGATCTAACTTCAAGGATTACAGAGGCTGTCTCATTAATCGTGATGACAGCCTCTTTTTTTGCGTTATACTGTCCGATAATTTGTGCAGGATAGTAAATTATTTTTAGCATTTATTTCATATTTTATTTTTCATAAATATCTGATTTTCATATATTTATATC
>DASWTL010000281.1:0-2345 GCA_036402155.1 Sphingobacteriaceae bacterium
TCTTAACAGAAATATATCCGGAAGTATATTAACAGTTGTTGATGCAGAAGGTCATTTTCCACATATTAGCGCTCCTGAAAAAATAATTAAGGTAATAAACGATTTTTTATAGGTGATAGCAAAAGATGAGCCGGTTAACTGGGCAAAAAGGGCTTTAAAATTTATTTGCGGGTTAAGTCAGGTAGAAAAGTACCAGGCATGGATCACGATCATGTCTGATAGTATGGTACAGCTTAAAGCCCTGTCAGGAGCAACTCAAGTAATTGTTGTTAAGCAGGATGATGAACTTACCGCCCGGGTAATTTTTGGAGGTGAAGGCCTGCCTGAGTTGATAGACCCGGCAGGCATTCTGCCCTTTGACGGAGAACGCCAGCCTCTTTACTACCATTCGCCATTTACTGAACTTGATACCGGCCTGAATGTTCTGATTAAGGAGGCAAAATCCGTAGCCATACTTCCCATAAAAGAAAGCACTATCAAAGGTTGTGTTATTTTAAGCTGGGACCAGCCTTTTACTACTACTCCCGATTTTAATGAGTTTCTGGAAGCTTGTTTGATAAGAATCCGTGAAACATGCCGCCTGGCCAGTACATTTTATTCATTAGAAGAGTTAAAAATCCGGTTTAACACCATCCTTCAAACGGTGCCCCAGGGAATCGCATTTGTTGGCAACAGCGGAAATAACAGCTGGGTAAATCATAAGGCCGCAGATTTGTTTAACATCCCTCCCGGGCACGTAACGCCGGCACAACTTTCTGAAGCCATGCACCAGTTAAGAGAAAGAGCAGATAACAGGGAAGAAATATTAAAGAAAGGCAATGAAATTTTTAGCTCAAAGTACCGAAAGACGGATGACTGGAAGTGGATATACTCCAAACCGGAAATAACCATCTTAAATGTTCGCTGCCGACCTACCATCTCTGAATACACAAGCGGCATGCTGTGGATATTTGAGGATATCACATCAGACTATTTATCGGAACAACGGCTTAAAGATCTGAATTTTGAACTAGAAGAGAAAAAAAGACTCGCAGAAGAACGTGATAAGTCAAAATCAGAATTTCTGGCAAACATGAGCCATGAAATACGAACGCCCATGAATGGGGTGATAGGAATGACCAGCCTTTTGTCCAGAACCGCATTAGATGAGGAACAGTTTGACTATGTGGAATCAATCCGTATCAGTGCCGAATCGCTCCTCGAAATAATCAACGAAATTCTTGATTTCTCCAAAATCGAATCCGGCAAACTGGAGCTTGAAGAGCACCCCTTCATCCTGAATAAAATCATTGAAGAAACATATGATCTGCTGTCCGCTAAAGCCGGCGAAAAGAACATAGAGCTTTTATATGATATTGATCCGGATGTACCTCTTGAAATTATTGGCGATGTAACCCGAATCCGGCAGATTATTGTTAATCTGGTTGGAAATGCCATTAAGTTTACCGACCGCGGTGAGATATTAACTACCGTAAAAGTAGAACATACAACCGCGTCCCTGTATACTTTAAAGTTCGCGGTCAAAGATTCCGGCATTGGTATTCCGGAAGATAAAATGCATAAGCTGTTCAGTTCCTTTTCACAGGTCGATTCATCAACTACCCGGAAATATGGAGGAACCGGCCTCGGGCTGGCCATCAGTGCACGTTTAATCGAACGGATGTCCGGAAAAATTTGGGTGGAGAGTGAAGTAGGTACTGGTACCACGTTCAGCTTTACTATTCAGATTTCAGCCTCACCTCAAAGAGCGGAGCATGATCCTATCGAACAAAGCCTGGCTAAAAAACGTATTCTCCTTGTAGATGATAATATAACGAGCCTTCAAATTCTAAAGTCACGGTGTACGGCTTTAGGAATGCACCCTGTAACTTGTAATAACGGAGGAGACGCTCTTGCAGCCTTTTCAGAAAATCAGTTTGATATTGCAGTAATAGATGAGCTTATGCCCGAAATGAATGGCATAGAGCTGGCAAAATCCATTAGAAAAACAGACCAGCAAATGCCGCTTGTGTTATTGTGTACTTCCCGTCAGTTGCCAAAGGATCTAAAAAACAATCAGGCTTTATTTGCAGGTATTTTAGAGAAGCCTGTAAAGCAGGCAAATTTTAAAACACTATTAACTGAGAAGCTCAGCAAAAACCGAACTGAGAAAAAAGACGGAATTACTTTAAGAACCGCAATTAAAGACACTGAGCCAGCTGCACCAGTACTCCAAAAGTTAAGCATCCTGGTTGCTGAAGACAATCTGATCAATCAAAAGATCATAACAAAAACCCTTAGTAATTTGGGGTATGGCTGCGACGTGGTGTCTAACGGACTCGAAGCATTATCATCATTTGAGCGGC
>DASWTL010000282.1:0-9216 GCA_036402155.1 Sphingobacteriaceae bacterium
CACTGTGATGTTTACAACCCATACTGTGGCTGGGACAGCGACTACCATTACAGCTACTGATGCCGGTAGTCTGACTGGTATAACACCTGCGATCACTACCATTTCAGGTGCAGCTGCTAAATATATACTTAGATCTTCGAACTATTCTCCAGCTGCAGGAAGTGCAGTTACCATCTCTGCTCAACTGGCTGATGTGAACAATAACCCGGTAACTACTGCCGGTGTAGTACTGACCTGGAGCAAATCCGATCTCAACGGTGCTTTTGCCAGTGCGACCAGTATCACAGATGCCAATGGGTTGGCCACTGTGCTATTTACAACGCATACAGCAGCTGGAACAGCGGCTACTGTTACGGCTACCGATACCGGTAGTCTAACAGGTACAACAACCGCGATCACTACAGTCAGTGGAACCGCGGTAAAACTAGTAATAACCGGATCTGGAAATCAAATTGCCGGTGACAGCCAGGACCTTAGCATATCAGCCTTAGATGCCAACAACAATAAAGCATTAACCTATTCCGGCGATAAAAGTCTGATCTTCGGCGGGGCAGACTCTTCCGGTAACCCAATAATATCACCCACTGTTAAAGATAAGACCGGGGCAGTAATTCCCTTTGGATCATCCACTATTATCACTTTCGTAGGTGGTTCAGCAACAGTAGTTTCAGGAAAAAACGGAGTAATGACACTCTACAAGGCTGAGCTGGCCACTATAGCCGTAACAGACCAGAACATCAGTGCTACCGGAGATGACCGGTTAAATGTAAATGTAAGTGCAGCAGGCTTTAACAAGTTAGTGGTTAGCTTAACATCAATCCAAACCAGCAGCATTCCATTCACTGGAACCAACTCGCTTACTGCACAAGATGTTTACGGAAATACTGTAAGCACTTTTAAATCTTCCGAGAACAATATCCAGGTAACTACTTCCCTAAAGGGAGTTATTTTCGGACTTTCAGGCACAAACATATTAAACAATCATTCAGACTTCAACGCGGGTGTAGCAAATCTTACTACCCTGGGATTAACTTTTTCTGGTTTACCTGCTACCGGGACTTTCACATTTACGCCTTCAAATGGGATAGCTGCAACAAGCGGAGATGTAAGTATACATGCCGGAACCAGGCAGGCCACTCCGACCTTCAGTCCTGTAGCCGGCGCTATTGCCTTTGGGACAACAGTAACCATATCATCTCCGGGAGCAGATGCTATTTATTACACCACCGATGGAAGTAATCCAACAACTTCATCAACAAATCAGGCGCTAACACCGCTGATAATTAATTCGGCTGTTACAGTTAAAGCGCTGGCTGTAAAATCAGGCTCAGACAACAGCGAAATTGGTATTGCATCTTATACCCAGGCAATTTCAGCAGACCTGATCAGCCTGGCATTGAGCGGCAATCCCTCAAATTACACTTTCACCGGCAATAATTACATATATACAGAAGTAAAAACAACCTATGATGTAGCCAGCATTATAATCACTCCAACCGGAATTGGAACTATCACTGTAAATAATGTGACTATAACAAGTGGTAATTCTTCTGCTCCTATTAACTTAATCCCAGGAATTGATCATATCATAACAGTAACGGTTACAGAGATCGGTAAAAGCCCTAAAACTTATACAATCCATGTAAAAAGGGCTCTGAGTTCTGCAAAATCGATAACTGCATTTGATTTCACATCACCTGCAATTCAAGGTGTAATTAATGAAGCTTCCAAAATCATTACGATAAATGTACCTTTCGGTACTTCATTAACAGGCCTGGTTCCAATAATCAGTCATACTGGTGCATCGGTTTCACCGACATCAGGTGAAGCACATAATTTTATTGCAGGTGTTCCGGCTATCTACACTGTCACTGCTGCTGATGCATCAACTCAGAATTATAGTGTTTCAATTACTTACAGTAATGAACCACCAACCGATATAGTTTTATCTGCGATAACCTTGTATGAGAATCAGGAATCCGGCACTATTGCGGGCACACTAAACTCATTATCAAATAATATCAATAACTCCTTTACTTACAGCCTTATATCCGGCTCAGGAGATACAGATAATGATAAATTTATCATAACGAATAAAGAAATCCGGACAAATCAGTTATTAGATTATGAAAAGCAGAAGAGCTATAATGTCCGTATAAGGTCTACCACACAGCAGGGAAATTCATTCGACAAATCATTTATCATTCACATATCTGACATTAATGAAGCTCCTTCTATTGATGAATTAGCTAATCAATCCATATGTTATACCACAAATCAACAGGTTATAGCTTTAAGCGGAATTTCCGCGGGGCCGGAAACTGGTCAGTCGACTACTATTTCAGTAAGCAGTAACAACCCCGGTTTGTTCCAAAGCTTAACAGCAAACGGAAATCAGATCAGCTATACCATCGCACCAGACCAAAGCGGAACAGCCACGCTCATTGTAAGAGTAAAAGACAATGGAGGCACGAACAATGGCGGAGTGGATGAAATAACAAGAAGCTGCACCATCACTGTGAACCCCTTGATCCAGGTTGATATTATCAGCAACAAAGGAACAACTATCGCCAGGGGGGAAATCGCACACCTCACCGCATCAGGAGGCAGCACATATCAATGGTCAAATTCAAGCGGAATTATAACCGGACAAAATTCAGCTTCTTTACAGGTGCGTCCTATGCAGACCACAAGTTATACTGTCCTGGTTACTAATGCTACTGGTTGCACATCAACACAGACAGCGATAATTGAGGTGAAGGAAGATTTTACAAAAATTTTGCCGGCAAATAATTTCTCTCCAAATGGAGATCAGATCAATGATACCTGGAAAGTTGAAAATATTGACGCATATCCTGATCATAATCTGATAATTTTTGACAGGGGGGGAAGAACCGTATATACTGCCAGAAATTACAAGAACGACTGGGATGGAACAGTTAACGGTTCTCGCCTTGATGAAGGAACATATTACTATCTATTCGAATTTAACAAGCCCGGAATAACCCCAATCAAAGGATTTATAAGCATTGTATATTAAAAATCAAGATTTAACAAACATGTAAAATTTAAAAACGAATTTAAAACCTACCCAAATGAAAAACATTAATTTAATGCTTATTGGTGTATTATGCACCACTGGCACTGCAATGGCCCAACTTTCGCCCGTGAAAAGTCAATTTTTCCAGAATCCGTATCTGATCAATCCTGCTATGGCAGCAAAAGATGGCGCCAGCAGTGTATTTATAAACTACAGCACTATGTGGAATGAGATTGCCGGAGGACCAGTAATGATGGCCTTTTCAGGCAGCATGCCGATTACAGATAAAGCGGCAATTGGCTTCAACCATATTTCGGATAAAGCCGGTTTATTAAAAAGAACCCAGAGTATGGGATCCTTTGCATATAGAATATTGTTCAATAATGATCAGAGCATCCGTTTCGGAGTATCATTGTGTTGGGCACAAAATAAAATAGACAACAGCCTTGCTACACCAAACGGAGCAGATGATCCGGCATTATTAACGTATAATGATACCAGGAAAAAGCAATGGGATGGAAATTTTGGCGCAGCTTATGTTGGTAAAAACTTTGAAGCACAATTCAGTTATTTAAACCTGAATTATAAGCGTTCAATGAATTTTTCTACTGTAGATTATTCAACTTATTATTCATCAATAGCATATAAATTCAGCCTGGATGATAATTTTACTATAAAACCCCTTGTTGCATATCGCGGCGTAAACGGTTTCGATGACCAGTGGGATGTTGCCGCAGAATGGGGGATAATTTCAAAGGATTTCAACCTTTACACAATGTACCACAGTAACAAAAGCATTTCCGGAGGCTTTGGATATGTGTACGATCATAAGCTTAATATTTCCGGATTTTATAATTCAGAGCCGAGTTCCGTTAGAGGTATCACCGGGGGGATATTTGATCTGATAGTTGGTTATAAATTTTAACCGATCAGAGGTCTTTAAAAAAACGCACACCTCTCTTCTCCAATTTGAGAAGTTGAGGTGTGCTTATAATTCCTTATCACACCATTTCGGTTATTAATATGTTTTTAAACGACCGATAGCTGTGTCAAGAGATGCCTTTAATTTGTCGACTGCCCCTTTAACAGCATATTCTATTGTATCGGCATGATGGGTGACGGCTAAAGGCTGCATACCTTCCAACCGGGCTTCTATCATGCATCGCTGATCATCTTTGCCCTCTTTATGCCCATTTTCATCTGTAATATGAACTTCCAGTCTGGTTATATGATTACTAAACCGGTTTAATGCTTCTGATATCGTGGTTGAGAAATATGCATTTTGTCTCTCACTTCCTGCAATATTGTTGTCTGTATTAAATTGAATTATCATGCTTATATATTTTGATTACGTATTGTTGTAAGATAAAAATTTAGTTCTATTCCCTATAAAATAACACACAAGTACCCGTATTTATGACATGAAATCAATATTTCAGAGACAGGAATTACCTGTTTAAGGATTTGGATAAATCAGACAAATCAAAACTAATATCTTATAAGTCGCTTTAGAAAGTTGCTTTGATCATCCTGTTTTTACCTTGCAGGTCTTTTCTTAGTATTACATTTTTAAACCCCTTGCTATGAAGCATAGAAACAGTGATATCACCTAAAAATTCATTGATTTCCAGAAATAAGAGGCCATCTGAGGTAAGATGAACAAGGGCAAAATCGGCAATGGCTTTATAAAATAACAAGGGATTATCGTCCGGGACAAATAGTGCTGTATGAGGCTCATGATCTAACACATTTTCATGAATCTTATTTTTTTCCGCCATAGTGATATACGGTGGATTACTAATGATGATGTTGTAGTGGGTTGAAGGATGTTGCTTATGAGGTAAAAGAATATCTCCATAAAAAAACCGGATATTTACATCATTCAGCATGGCATTCTCCTTAGCAATCTCTAATGCTTCAGGTGAGACATCCATTCCGAAAGCTTCTGCATCCGTGAGATGTTTTTTTAACGCAATGGGAATGCATCCACTACCGGTCCCAATATCCAAAATGCGAAATAATGTATGTTCATTATTCTTTGAATCCTCGTTCTTGATTTTTTTGGATTCTTCCAAAATCCATTCCACAAGTTCTTCCGTTTCAGGCCTGGGAATCAAAACTGCCGGAGTAACTTTTATAGGGAGCCCAAAAAACTCGGTTTCGCCTAATATGTATTGTACAGGCTTTCCTCTTAACAAACCGGCCAGTATTACACCTACTTCATTTTCTTTTGAATCGTCAAGAAGATCATTCTTCCTGATGGCCAGCTGAACTTTTGATATACCGCAAATATGACTGAGAGCAAGTTGAGCTATGGCTTTAGCTTCATCAGCGTCATAAATATGCTGAATGTCATCATATAGTTTTCTTTCCGCTTCGCCAATAGTCATCATACAACAAAGTAAGTAAAAAACCTACTTTTGTTTTATGTCGGATCACGAAATCTATATGCAGCGTTGTATTTATCTGGCGTTGCAGGGAATTGGCGCTGTAAGCCCTAATCCTATGGTTGGCGCTGTGATCGTTTGCGATGGAAAAATTATAGGGGAAGGATACCACGAACAATACGGAGCTCCTCATGCAGAGGTGAATGCTATTCATTCCGTACTACACAACTTTCCTGACGGAGAAGAACGGTTAAAGCGCTCGACCATATATGTTAGCCTTGAGCCTTGTGTGCATTTTGGCAAAACTCCTCCATGCGCCGATCTCATTATAAATCATAACATCCCGTATGTAGTAATAGGTTGCCGCGACCCATTTGAACAAGTGAACGGGAAAGGAATTGAAAAACTCGAAGCTTCAGGAATACATGTGTTAACAGGAATCCTGGAAAAAGAATGCTTCGATTTAAATAAGCGCTTCTTTATGCGTGTTCAGCATCAACGACCCTATATCATTTTAAAATGGGCTCAAACAACAGATGGTTTTTTTGCTCCTGAAGACCGTTCTCAAAAATGGATCTCATCTCTTGAATCAAAGCATCTTGTACATCAGTGGCGTGCAGAAGAGGATGCTGTACTAATTGGTAAAAATACTGCCATGGTTGATAATCCGCAGTTGAACGTCCGGGAATTTAAAGGAAGGAACCCGGTCAGGATAGTCATCGACCGTTATTTAAAGCTCCCAAATAATCTGCATTTGTTCGATCAATCTCAAAAAACATTGGTCTTTAATGAATTAAAAACTGAAATATCGGGTAATATTAAATATCTTCAGCCCGATGATTTTGACAATTACCTTCCACAAATGATTGTTTATCAATTATATATGATGGACATACAGTCGCTGATCATTGAAGGTGGCGCCCAAACACTTAATATGTTTATTGAGCATAATCTATGGGATGAAGCGCGCGTATTTACAAGTCCGGCAAAATGGAAAAAGGGTATTAAAGCACCCGAATTAACACTACCGGTATCAGAACTTGTAACTATCGGTACGGATAAATTAACCATCCAATATAACACGCTTTAGATGTTTTATATCTTTTTAAGCATTTGCTGTAATATAACAGTCGCTGTTCTTTTCAAGCTGGCAAAACGATATCATATCAGTACGACACAAGCCATTGTATGGAATTACGCTACTGCAATATTATTAAGCTGGATTATTTTTCGTCCGCAACTACCTGATATAACAACTGCACCAATGGGAATTTATGTCTTCCTTGGCATTCTTTTACCGGCTATGTTTGTAGTGATTGCCGCATCGATCCGTAGTACCGGCATCGTGCGAACAGATGTAGCACAGCGACTGTCTCTGTTCATACCGGTAATTGCAGCGTACCTTATATTCTATGAGACTTTTTCTGCTTTGAAAATAGCAGGTATTATTCTTGGATTCACTGCGATAATATTTTCCATACCATGGCATAAAGACAACTCTAATACTCCAAATAAATCTGCCTGGGGGCTTCTTTTCCTGGTCTTTATCGGAATGGGAGTTATTGATGTGCTCTTCAAGCAGATAGCTGGTAGCGCAATACCTTTCACAGGATCACTTTTTATTATTTATTTACTTGCATTCAGTATTTCAATAGTTATACTCCCGATTTTATTTGCAACAGGAAAGTTGAAATTTGAATGGGTAAACGTACTTTGCGGCATTATACTGGGGATATTTAATTTTGGAAATATCGTATTTTACCTGAAGGCTCACCAGGTATTGGCTAAAACGCCATCCATTGTATTTTCCTCTATGAATATTGGGGTTATAATCGTGGGATCGCTGGTTGGAGTACTGATTTTTAAGGAGAAGTTAAGCCGGTTGAATTATTTTGGTATCGCACTGGCTATTGCTGCTATAGTAGTGATATCCATGGCTTAAATTGGTTAAAGACTTACGAAGTTTTAAAAACTTCGTAAGTCTTCATAAAATTCAAATTATACATCACAAATGCGGATGGCTTTTTCAAGCGATGCGAGTTTATCTTTCTGGGCAGGTATAAACTCCTGTGCAACATATCCTTTAAAACCTGTTGCCACAATTGCTTTCATAATTGCCGGGTAATAAAGCTCCTGTGTTTCATCGATCTCATGTCGTCCGGGTACCCCACCGGTATGATAATGTGCAAAGTATTTGTTTTGCGTTTGTATGGTACGTATTACATCACCCTCATCAATCTGCATGTGATAAATATCATAAAGCAAACGGAAATTATCCGAGTCAAGCCGTTTAACCAATTCTACTCCCCAGGCAGACCGGTCGCATTGATAATCTTTATGATTTATTTTACTATTCAGTAGCTCCATTACGAGAACAACATTATGCTTTTCTGCCAATGAAAGCACCTTTTTCAGGCCTTCGACACAATTGGCCAATCCTGTTTCATCATCCATGCCCCTCCGGTTCCCACTAAAACATATCAGGTTTTTATAACCCGCCTGGGCAACCAGCGGAATCATTTCACTATAATTTTTTATAAGCGTTTCGTGATTTTTCTTAGTATTCCATCCGTCCACCAGGGTTATTTCAGCACCATTACACATCGATGAATCCAAACCATGTTTCTTAAGCGTGGGCCAGTCCTTGGGACCAACCAGGTCAATAGCTTTTATACCAATTTTTTTGGCTGCTATACAAAGTTCTTCAACGGTAATGTCATTATAACACCATCTGCAAACTGCGTGATTAATATTACCTTTCAATTTATAAGATTTTTCTGTGTTTTCATTTGTAAAAGACGTAAGTAGACCAGGAGCGCTGATAGCTGCTGTACCTGCCAGGATATTCTTCAATACTGTTCTTCTGCTATTATTGCTCATTATAACTAATTTTTTGATGATTATAAACTTCGGGTGTTTAATTTACCACTAATATATGGAAATTGAAATATGTTAAAACTTCAAGATGAAAAATCTAAAAATGCACAATAAAAAAACGGGCCTGAGAAATTTAAATTGTAGCTTGTACAGATCCTAATCTGAACCCGGACCAGCATCATATTTAAAAAATCCCAAAAGTCGTAACTTCATATAACCCTTAAACTACCGCATTATGAAAACCATCCTAGATACCGATCTGATCCTTAACCCGGACGGTAGCATTTACCATCTGAACCTGTTACCGGAAGATGTTGCTAAAACAGTGATTACCGTAGGTGACCCGGACCGTGTAGCAGTAATCAGTAACTATTTTGACAGCATCGAACTAAAAAAAGGGAAACGAGAATTTATAACTCATACAGGATATCTGGGCAAGAAACGTATCACGGTTATTTCCACAGGCATAGGCACAGATAATATTGATATTGTACTCAATGAACTGGACGCACTTGTAAATATTGATTTTACCCTTCGGGAAACAAAGCCTCAGTTAATTTCACTTGACATCATACGCATTGGCACTTCAGGAGCTATACAGCCTGATATTGAAGTTGGAAGTATTGTTATATCTGAGTATGCCCTGGGTTTGGATACGCTCATGCAATATTATGTGCATGATCTGGATGGCAACGAACGCGATCTGCAGGATGCTGCCCATTCGTACTTTCATCATCTGAAAGGCTTAAATCCCTATGTTACTTCTGCAGATAAAGTGCTGCTGCAAAGGTTTGAGAGAGATTTGGTTAAGGGAATTACAGTCACTTCACCAGGTTTTTATGCTCCGCAGGGACGTGAAATTCGGATTCGAACTACCATACCGGATTTTATTGAATTGCTTAGTAATTTCCG
>DASWTL010000283.1:0-2155 GCA_036402155.1 Sphingobacteriaceae bacterium
AGGCGTTCGGAGACATGAAAGTAACTGAGAAGGATGATGATCTTTCCAGGGTTATAAAACAGAACTTCTTTGATATCAGTTTTATTGAATTTGATTTTGTGCCTCTGGCAAATAACATTCATTTTTCCTATCAGTTCGGATCGGAAGAATATCCTGAATATGTGGGTTCAGCATACAATGATATTTTCGCATTTTTTGTTTCAGATGAATCAACTCACCGGAATATTGCTCTGATACCAGGAAAGAATATTCCGGTAAGTGTAAATACAATTAATTTTAAAGCAGAAGCTAACCAGTATATTGATAATAATATATTTTCACAATCTGTATTCAGGCGGGAAGTATTGCAGCCTGCGCCTGTTAAACGGTATCGAACCTTGCCAGGAAGGGTTTTATTTGCAATAAAAAGGTTCTTTACATATGTGCCGCCGGAAGAGGCGACTTCAATAGTTCAGATCCGCTCAGATCCGAATCTGATGCGAAATATTAGTTCAGACTTATATCGTAATTTGCAATATGATGGAATTACCAGGCGACTTGAGGCTCAGGCTTATGTTGAACCATATAAAAAATACCATTTGAAAATAATTATTGCTGATGTTTCAGATAATATTTATGACTCAGGGGTATTTATCCAGGACCAAAGTTTTGCGGCCCGGCGTGATGAACTTCAACCTGGTTTTGTTGATTACCCCGACCTGAGTAAGTATATTGATGCTCAGAAGATACTTGAAGGTAAAAAACTCTCAGAAATCCTGCCAGACACTATTGCTCCGGAAAATGGGGTAATTTATTTTGACTTCGACAAGTCAGAAGTGAGCAACACCGATATGCAAAAGCTGAAAGGAATATCGCAAATGGCACAAAAGCTGGATTCCAGGTACAGGCTAAAACTAACCGGACATACCGATAGTATAGGAACTCTTGAGTATAATATGGCGCTTTCGCATCGGCGGAATCAGGCTGTAATAGATTCACTTCATAAAATTAATCCTTCATCAGTAATACTTAATTCTTCGGATAGGGCGTTCCTGAATCCTGTAACAGATAATAAAACAGATGAAGGGCGCATGAAGAACCGTAGAGTAGAGGTGTTATTTGTAAGAGTGAATAATAATGAATAATAAAAGATCAAAAAAATTCAATAGTTTCGAAGGGATTGTATTCTCTACTAACCCTGACTACGAAATTGAAACACCTTTTGATAATGAACCCCAGACAGTGGAAGCCGGTTTGCAGGATCTTAGAGTGCAGTTGGATAAAAAACAGCGTGGCGGAAAAGTAGTTACCATAGTTTCAGGATTTAAGGGGAAAGATGATGACCTCCAAATGCTTGGTAAAAAATTGAAACAAAAGTGTGGCGTGGGAGGGTCAGTTAAGGATGGTGAAATACTGATCCAGGGGGATTTCAGAGAAAAAATACTTCTTATGCTTAAGAACGATGGATATAAAGTTAAGAAAGTGGGTGGATGATCCATACAGATAATATTTGTGTAATTAAATGCGTTTCTGCTAATGATCCCACAAAATAATCGGATACAATTAAGGGATAAGTTTTCGAGATAGCCACTGCTGCAAATAACTAAGGATAATTTATTAGTTGTATATACATCATAGCACGAAAAGAATTAAGACGGTAACCTTTATTTTGATAACATACACTGCGATTTTGGAAATTCTCAGGTTAAATGTGATCAATAGGTTATGAAAGAATTGTAGAATAGTATAAGCTTTTTTTTAAAGGACTTGCAATTCAATAAAAAATTAGCTTTCATTGTAAATAATTGTCTCTGAATGAGGAGGCAATTTTTGTTAGGATCCGAAACATCATTTTAAAAACAGGTTTTTAAAGAAAAATTATAAAGATATCACGCCCCCTGACGCTTTTTTATTAGCTGGGAAATGATATTTTTGTTATCCTAATAAAACAAAAAGTATAGCGAACAATTAACTTATTAATATTTATTTAATCAACTCTAAAACTAAAAATCAAAAAAATGGCAAACGCACCAAAACCAACAACAGCGAAAAAGGAAGGCTCAGGTTCAAGCATTTTTGCAAGTTTATCTATCGTACTTTGTTTAGTTATTGCATTCTTATTATGGAAATTCGTAATGGGTAGCCCTTCTAACTTTGAAGGTGGCGATCCAGAAAA
>DASWTL010000284.1:0-20905 GCA_036402155.1 Sphingobacteriaceae bacterium
CCCTTCGTACGAACAGGAGAACCGCCAAGGATAGCTAATTTTCCCTGATCTTTAGTTCTACCGAAAGCAGGAATGACATTTGAAAAAGCAGCAGCTACTGATGTAGTTGTTACAGCTGCAACAAAGCGCCTCCTTGTTAAATTAAGTTTTTTCATTTGCGTATAATTTGTTTTTATGTGGCCTTGAAGGAACTCCTTCAGAATTATGAAGCTATGAGATTATTTATTAAACAGTAAACATGTAATATTTTCAACAGGATTTTATATAATTTGCTACCCGCTTCAGATAAATTGTTTACGTACCCGAAGTTAGGAATGTTTTTTAAATTAAAAAAGAACGTATGTTACATATCTAATAAAGAATCTCAGTAAAAGCTTATAAATTAAAGACAGTTAAAACGGTCATTACCCTTGCTTTTAGGTGAAAATAAAATCAACCCTGTAATTAAATACCTGCCGGCTCTCCTTCCGGCAATTCTGAAAGATGTTTCCGGATGGATTGTTTTTGAAACTCTCCGTCGCGTCCTTTAAGAACTAAAATAGTCCTGTTAAGTAGTTCTCTTACCGTTTTACCATAGAATGATTTATTTGAAAGTGCAATATTCATAATTGTAATTCCGGCTCTTTGCTGCAGTTCGGGATCATCCAGATATTTACCTGCAAAAATCATTGCAGGATATATTTTGGTCTTTTCCATTTCCCTAAGTATCAAATCCTTCTGATCGGAAGTTTTGGCAATAGCCATCGCATTACTCAGCATGGTAAACTTTTGACCCTGAGTATAAGCTGATATGGAAACAGCTTTGATATACCCTTTAATAGCTTCATTAAAATAGGCTACATTATTGGTTTCCTTGCTAATGGCAAACAGTTTATCAGCAGCATTTGAATTCGTCCATAACGTTAAGGCTCTGAGAGCCGCAGCCTTATTCTTTTCATCTCCACTATTAAAAGCATCGGAAACAATTTGCAGCGGCTTCTCACCTCCAAGATATGCCAGTATCTTATAATAGAACATCTTTTTATTTGAAGCTGCAGATTCCACCTGTTGTAAGATCAGTGCATCATAAGAAGTTGATTTGTCGTCTTTCATCGAGGTTATAATCGCATCCTGAAGTTCCATAAGATCATTATAATCAGACGATTCATTAAACAAAGTGAATAACTTATTTAACTGGTCTTTAGTTACCAGGTACTTAAGTGAACCAAATGCAGCCTTTCTTACCGACGCATCTTTACTGGTTAATAACGGATAGATAACCTGCAGTTTGTCAGGCTCTCCCCGCCTGCTTAATACAGTAATCAGTTTAACCTGCGCTATACCAGGCATATCTGATATACTGCGGGCAACAATATCTGTTACATCATCACCTTTCATGATCAACAAGGCATTTTTTACTGCCTCGGCATCCTGCTCATCGCCTTTCTTCATCACCTTATGTAAAGGCTTTAAAGATTCCTGCTGGCCAATTTTTCCTGCAGCTTTTATCGCAGCTAATTTTACCTGCTTATTATTACTCTTTAGGAGCTTCAGGATAGCGGTAAACGCTGTTTTTGACTTATTATCACCTAACATAGTAATAATTGCCGCCTGCATTCCGGGATCAGCAGTTTTGATCTTTTTAATCCATAACCTGCTGTTGGCTGGTGTTAAATAATCTGCCGCAAATTTTAAAGCTGCTGCACGGTATTCAGGATGTTTATCAACTGATGCATTTAATAAAGCAGCAATACTCTGTTCTTTTTGAATATCCGCCAGTAATTTTAATGCGGCAATACGTGTATGTACTCCTTTATCAAAATTACTTTTCCGCATAATTTCTTCCGCTATTTTCACTGCCTGAGCCTGATGTCCATTACTGGCAAGGTTCTGTGCATATACAATATAGTTGGAGGTTGCATGTGTAATGTCATAAGTAAATCCGGCTTTTTGAGCAGCATCTGAAAGAATCTTTTCTGATGAAGGGTCGGCGATATTTGCCAGTGCATAAATGGAAACCTTAGCAAGGTTCTTATCCTCACTGGACACTAAAGGTTGAAGGAACTGAACTACCGGAGTATACCGGGTATCGCCCAGAGCTTCAATTAGTGAGATCCTTACTGAACCCTGAGCTTGCTGTAAAGCCTGTAGTAAAGCTGCGTTGGAAGCTGCTGAATTAATTCTCACTAAAACCCTTGCAGCAGGATCTGCAAGCCGCTCATCATTCAGATAACTTTGTAAGCAGGATATGGCATCATCCTTACCAACAATCTCTAATTGAGTGATGATGAAAAATTTACTTTCTTTATCATTTAAAGCTGATAATCCCTTACATAGCGCATTAACAGTTTTCTTTCTTAGTTCTTCATTGCCTGATTTTGTAACATACGTGGCATAACCATTTATCGTATACTCAAGTTTGGATTTATCTTTCTTAGTCTCATCCGAAAACATACTAATGATCGTAAGAAGTCCATCCTCCCCCAGGCCGGTAACTGCATTCATTTGAGTCTCAAACTGTACAGCATCCTGAGCGGGCATTTTAGACAGGATAGACCCGATGCGGGAAATATCTGACGTTACCCCGTTCTGAGCAACAGCGGCAGTAAGTATATTGAATGCCAGGGCAAGTGATAATAATAATTTCTTCATTATAAAGTGATAACTGGGTAAATTAAATAGTGTAAGGTGCACGCATTGCCGGATTTATATACCTGTTAGCCGCCTCATCATTAATAAACTCCTGTTTTACAGGATCAAATTGCAGCGATCTGTTCAACCGCAAGGCAATTAACCCGATGGTGCTGATATTGCATGAGCGGTGCGCATTCTCTTCATTTAACGCAAATTTCTGACGTGTTTTTACTGCCTCTGTAAAATCAGTCATTTGAGGCTCAGGATCGGGGAATGCAGCCAATTTTCTTTCAAGATCCGGAATGTCTGAACGGAACCCGGGATATAATTTACCTTTCGGCCCTTCAATATAGGGTACATCCACATCCTTTCCTTCACCATCTAAAACGATCTTGCAACCATCTGCATAGGTATAAACCACTCTCCTCCAGGTACCAACGGCATCTGTATGCTGCTGTGGAGCATCTATTTCTATTGATACCGGATTAGTATCATCTTTTCCCAGGAAATACTGTATCGGATCCAGGTAATGCTGACCCATATCACTTAAGCCGCCACCGGAATAATCCCAATAACCACGGAACGTCTGGTGTACGCGGTGCGGGTTGTAAGGTCTGTAAGGTGCAGGCCCCAACCAGCTTTCATAATCGAGCTCAGGTGGGACCGGCATAGGGTCAAGATGATCTTTTCCAACCCAGAAAAACTTCCAGTTAAAACCGGTATGCCTTCCTACATTAACCGTTAATGGCCATCCAAGCAATCCGCTGTCAACCAGTTTTTTAATAGGTTTTACAGTGGTACCCATTCCATAAAAATCATCCTTAAAACGGAACCAGGTATTAACCCTGAAGATCCGTCCGTGCTGCTGCACCGCTTCAATTACCCGCTTACCTTCACCAATGGTCAGGGTCATGGGTTTTTCACACCATATATCTTTACCCGCACGGGCTGCATCAATAGCCATGATACCATGCCAATGAGGCGGAGTTGCAATGTGTACGATATCAACTTCGGGAAGCTGGATCAATTCACGGTAATCGCTGAAAGTTTTTACCCCTTTATCCAGCATAGCTGCCGCCTGTTGTAAATGCTTGCGATCTACATCACAAATAGCTACCACTTTAGTTCCATCGTAAGGAAAATGAGCTCGTCCCATATTGCCTACTCCGATCACAGCTTTAGTTAACCGGTCGCTTGGAGCAATGTACCCCTTTCCTCCTAAAACAAATCTGGGAACTATGGTGAATGCCGTAGCTGCTATGGCTGCTTTTTTAATAAATTCTCTTCTTGAATTATTTTCTTTTGGGTTCATCGTATTTTTGAAGGTATCTGGTATGTGGTCACTCAAACACAGGTTTTAAAATTCATTTTCCAGTATGGCTGTTTTTCTAAGCAGGTCTTAAATCCCACTGCGCTGTTGCGTTTACGTACACAATATAGGAATTTTTTAACAAACCGGTTACAGCCGTATCAAACGGAGCTCTTAAATAACAGCAACGGAAGTGATCAAACGAAACTTTCTTCCCATGCAATTTCTTCTTTCAGCACTGATACACAGACAAATTGACCAGAAACCTGATGTATGTTTGAACCAATGGGTACCCTTAATATCCCCCTGTCGGGATTACTCATGATATAATCACGACCTGCAGCAGTATCTATAATAAGGATCCCGTTGTTTACGGCTACATTTTTAACAAAGGAATCGGGTGATTGATAGCCCTCAAACACAGAAATAAAGGTTTTGACACCATTTCCTTTACATCGTCTCACTATATAGGGAATGGTCCGTCCGATATCAGAATTTTTCCAGTCCCTCTGCCCCCATCCATCGCCTATAAACGCTGCTTCACCTTCCTGCGGAACTGACCAGGCCTTGCACCTCATGTCTTTTCCTGTGGTCCACGTTACAGTCCATACATTCGAACTCTTATGCGTTTTGATTTGTTTAAGATCATAAAGTCTGGCATCAGCATCCGGCTGAAACTGGTTATTTGCGAAATAATGCTCTGTATCATCAGTATGAAAAACAAAATCCTGGATCTCTCCGCCGGAAACCCGGAAAAAATCAACTACATAGTTCTTTCCATTTCCATGATCTATTATTGCAGATGTCCGTTTATAAAGCGAAGTTTCGGCATAAGCATCAGATGAGGCTTCCATAACCTTCACATGCTTAGAAGTCTTAAATAGATGCACTGTGCCCCCACGCTCAGTCGACCGCTGGTTCTTTTCATTGATTATTACCGTGTTATGCGCCAATGTACGCATGGTAGTTTGATACTTGAGCGGATGATCCCACAAATAGCCCAGGTCAGACAGTATTTCACTCCCATTTTTCCAATAGTATAAATTAAGACTATCCCACTCATGATGAACGCCCCAGTGACTGGCGCTTTGAGTTAACAGGCTTTCCCGGCCATCAGCACCTGTTCTCATATGCCCGATGCGTAATTCTGCGGGGCACCAATCCGGAAGCCTGAAGGCAGGCGATTGAGCAAGCTCAAGACCCGGAGATCTGTAATAAAGAGAGAAAGACGACGAACTATTAGGTTTGGCCAGATCATAAGGCAAAACCAAGGAGGTGAATTCAAGCTTTTCCTGGTTTTTAATATAATATGTGGGTGGCACCGGACCTGCAGGTTTAGACAGGTTACTGCCGCATAAAATTTTAAGTAATGCAAGATATTCCTTCCGTTCCGGGTAATTAGCCACCATTAACTCAACATAAGAGTCGTCAAGCGTTACATTCAGAAATGAATCTGCATATGGAGGGTAATTCAAATCACCCTGCAGGCCATTAAAGAAAGCCTGCCATATTTGGTCATAGGCCTTATCTTTATAAAGATCAAGGCCATCAATACGTTTCCCATCCTTATCCAGATACCCAGAAGGGTCGCTATAGTTTCGACAGGCCTGTCCCAGATCCCATATTCCTCCAAGCGTCATCAGTCCATAAAATGCCGATTCACTGGTGGTTCCATCATTCAAAAACCAGTTGTTTACTGTAAGGTTGAAACCTTCAAGTCCGAAACGAACCATTTCAGGATGACCAACACACATTCCAACAAGCGCAACTGCAGTACGGTTGCTCACAGCTTTATTATTGATCTGTTTATCATTCACCAAAAGGATGGTACTTTCAAGCAGCAGATCATGTTCAATTTTCACCCGGTCTGCTTCTGAATACACGGGAACTCCTTTTTTATCCCGGGCATCACAGGTAAGGTCGTAAGCTTCCACCACTTTACGGATAAAATCTGCCTCTAAACCTACGCCGGTAGCACGTCCGGCGGTCCAAAAACCGGTCCATAACATCTTATCAGGAATATTTGGTGGCGGAGTTAATTCCGGCTGAGGAAGTTTCTTAATATTTTGTGCAGCAATTCTGGGATCCATATCAGCATATTCGCCATATCCAACATGCACAAGCCAGTTCGGGTAGCAGTCAGCAAACCTTAATAGAATTTTCTGAGCCGCAGATGCATATTCAGAATTGCCGGTAATGCAATATGCTTCTGCCAGCATCCTGCTGTAATTGGCGCACCATTGCACTTTCCTTGACCGGATGTTTGCAGTAAAACTGGGCCTGCCCTTCTTGAAACCGAATATTTCAAAAGTATCTCCCCCGTAAAAAGTAATTTTCTGAGGCTTTTTCCATGTAGTTTCCAGCACAATATCTTCCGGATGTTCCGCATTAGGAAATACGGTTTCACAAATTGTACATTCAAGCTCATTAGGACGGTCAATTTCCCAACGCCACAGACCGTGAGGGTGCACTGGTTTGCCTTTTTTCCGGCATGCCGGACATGGCGTCCATAGCGGATCACCCGGTGTGGTTTCTTCGATCAGATTGTTAAGTGATTCCGGATTAATTAAGTGCAGGTACAGTCGTGCATTACGATCTATATTTTCGGCGTAATTCTTTGCCCAGGTATATTTTTGGATGTTCAGCCTGGCCCGGGTTATATCCGCCTTTTTAATTGTCAATGCCGGATGGGTAACCTCACCACGAAACTTTTTCCATAACGACCAGTCGAGCAATGGCCCCGCCGGAATATCACCATCGCCTAACACAAAGCGGGGTGTAATGGTAAAAGCAGTCGCAGCAATTGCTGTTTTTATTAGAAAGTCTCTTCTGGAATGTTGGTTAGTTGAATGCATAAAACCTGAATTATTGCAGATATTGTATATGACATCTGCATAGTTTCAAAATATAAATATATTTGCTCAACGTTACAACTTCATAAGAATAAAAACACATCCGGGTATGAAAAAAATGCACAGACTTTTATTAAACAAGTATGTTTTAATGCTGCTGCTATTCACAGTAAGCAGCTTTAGTATTTCAGAAGATAAGAAAGAGCTGGTAATTGTCACATTCGGCGATTCTACCACTGCTCCGCGGAAAGGAATAGATAAAGTATTCTCTGTAAGGTTACATGAAATGCTTACCGCAGCCGGCATACCCAATAACGTAATAAATTCCGGGGTTGGAAGCAGTCACACAGGTTCTATAAAAGACAATGATTTTGCTAAGGTTGTTCATGGCATGGATCGGTTTGAAAAAAGCGTTTTAGCTCACCATCCAGACTGGGTGACTATAAATTTCGGATTAAATGACGCCTATCAGGATAAAGGAATCAATGGTCAGTCGCGTATTCCGCTTGATAAATATGTGGCCAATCTCACCTATTTTATTGACCAGATCGAAAAACAGAATGGCCGTGTAATTCTATTAACGCCAAACCCTGTAGGATCTAGACTTGACAGATTCCGTTATGAACGGGTAAAGGAATACAGAAAGGCTGTGAGAAAGTTAGCCAGGAAAAAAAATGTTTATTTTATTGACTCCTGGAAGTTATTTTATAAACACACAAAGAGGAATCCAAAAGGTATAGATTCTTTGTTACCGGATGCGGTTCATCCTAATGCTGAGGGTCATCAGATCATTGCTGATGCTGTTTTTAAAATTATCAGCAAGCATTCGAAGTAGCTGGTATTTAATTTATTACCAAAAAGCCCGTGAGGTACTGCCCGAGCAGTTCACGGGCTTTTGTTTTGAAAAATCAATAATACAAGCACCTAAAGCGACACCCAAACCGCACGTTTCACAATTCTGAAGCAAGCCTTCACACGTCAACTTTTCGGTATATAATATCGATTTCCTGAAAAAAAGTGACGAGCATCACATTTTCTAAAAACTTCCGTCACTCACCCTTCTGTCATCTCCGGCTAATTTTACCCCCATATAACAAATGATTAATCTATGCAGCTTGAAAAATTTAATTACGACAACAAAATAGTCCGGGATTTTGGTATAGCAACAGTAGTATGGGGCATTATTGGGATGACTGTGGGCTTACTCATCGCTTTCCAGTTATTTAAACCGGAGATGAACATGGGAAACCAATACACCACTTTTGGTCGTATCAGGCCTTTACACACCAATGCAGTAATTTTTGCATTTGTAGGGAACGGGATCTTCATGGGGGTTTATTATTCCATGCAGCGCTTACTCAAAGCACGGATGTTCAGCGATCGCCTGAGTAAGATCCATTTTTGGGGCTGGCAATTGATCATTATTTCAGCTGTAATTACGCTACCGCTCGGATTAACCACCTCACATGAATATGCAGAGCTTGAATGGCCTATTGATATTGCCATAACACTTATCTGGGTGGTATTTGGAGTTAATATGTTCGGAACCATAGTTAAACGCCGTGAAAGGCATATGTATGTAGCCATCTGGTTCTATATTGCCACATTCGTTACTGTTGCCGTGCTTCATATTGTCAATTCATTTCAGCTGCCTGTTTCAGCTTTTAAAAGTTACTATTTATACGCCGGAGTTCAGGATGCACTGGTACAATGGTGGTACGGGCACAATGCAGTTGCATTCTTTCTTACAACACCGTACCTGGGCATGATGTATTACTTTCTGCCGAAAATGGCAAACCGCCCGGTATATTCTTATAAGCTAAGTATCCTTCATTTCTGGTCGCTGATATTTATCTATATCTGGGCCGGACCGCATCATTTACTTTATACTTCCCTGCCGGGATGGGCACAGTCTCTCGGTGTCGTATTTTCCATCATGCTGATTGCACCAAGCTGGGGCGGTATGATCAACGGGTTATTAACGCTGCGCGGTGCATGGGATAAAGTGCGTGATGATGCCATATTGAAATTTATGGTTGTAGGATTAACTGCATATGGTATGGCAACTTTTGAAGGACCCATGCTTGCATTGAAACAGATCAATGCCATTGCCCATTACACTGACTGGATTGTAGCACACGTACACGTTGGCGCTTTGGGATGGAATGGATTCCTCACTTTTGCAATTCTTTACTGGCTGGTGCCACGCATTTACCAAACCGAGATCTTTTCCAGGAAATTAATGAATTTTCACTTCTGGATCGGTACGCTGGGTATCCTGTTCTATGCAATACCTCTTTATCTGGCAGGTTTTGCACAGGGCTTGATGTTAAAAGAATTTACTCCGGAAGGCATGCTGAAATACCCTGCATTCCTGCAGACAACATTAGAGATCATCCCGATGCATATTTTCCGTGCCATTGGCGGAACGATGTACCTGACCGGAGTCATTGTTATGACCTATAACCTGGTTAAAACCGTAGCAAAGGGCAAACTGGTAGCGAACGAGCCGGCAGAAGCGATGTCTCTTGCACCTGTTTTTGTTCCGCAAAGCGGAGAAAAAACCTGGCACAGATCACTGGAACGTAAACCAATGATGTTCATGGTACTATCTATCATTGTTATTCTGATTGGTGGAATGGTTGAAATGATGCCGACTTTTATGATATCGTCTAATGTACCTACCATCGCCAGTGTGAAACCATATACCCCATTAGAATTACATGGCAGGGATCTGTATATCCGTGAGGGTTGTGTTAACTGTCACTCACAGATGATCCGTCCGTTCCGCTCAGAAACCGAGCGCTATGGCGAATACAGTAAAGCCGGTGAGTTTGTGTATGATCATCCCTTCCTTTGGGGTTCGAAAAGAACAGGGCCCGATCTGCACCGGGAAGGCGGAAAATACTCCAATGCATGGCATTTTAATCACATGCTGGATCCTACTACCATGTCGCCCGGCAGTATTATGCCTCCGTACCCATGGCTGATCGATCAGAAGCTGGACACCACAACCACAGAGTCTAAAATCAATGCCATGAGAACATTAGGTGTACCTTATGAAGAGGGCTATGAAAAACTGGCAAATAACGACCTGAATGCGCAGGCACAATCCATTGCTGATAATCTGGTAAAAGACAATATTAATATTCAAAGCAACCGCGAGATCATTGCAATTATCGCGTATCTGCAGCGTCTTGGAACTGATATTAAGGTAAAATAAAGAAAATTGAAGGAAGTCAGGAGTCTGAATAAAATCAGATGGTACTCCTGACCATTTAAAACCTACTACTAAAAACGTACAAAAACATGTTCAAACAATTCGTTCAAAACTTCACAGACAGCCGGATTTACCTGATCTCATCGCTGTGGATATTTCTGATCTTTTTCATTCTGGTGGCAGTTATGCTTTACCGTATGAATAAAAAGCATATTGAATACATGAGCAATCTTCCACTTAATGATGATAACGAGAAATGAAAAGGGTTATTTACTTACTTCCTCTGCTAATATCTGCAAGCGCATCATGGGCACAAACCAAGCCTGCAGAAATTATACAGCCTGTTAAATCGGGAAATATCTATATGGAAATACTGATAGGAGCTCTTATACTCACAGCACTTTTGATCTTGCTGGCTGCGGTGGTAACACTCAAAGCTGTTAAAGCCACGGCAAAAGAGCTTTCTTCCCCTGTTCCCTATACGAAACCCGAGCCTGTACGTATCCTGGAATATGCGGAATGGACAGCAATTCAAAAGGAAAAACCGGGTATTTGGACTAAAATTCTTGGACTGAAACCTATTTCGGAAGAGAAAGACATGATGCTGGATCATGAATTTGACGGTATCGCTGAACTTGACAACCCTACACCTGCTTGGTTCATGTGGCTGTTTTACAGCACCATCGCTTTTGCATTTGTTTATCTGATGTATTATCATGTTCTGGATATTGGCAAGATGCAGGAAGAAGAATATGCGATTGAAGTAAAAGAAGCAAAAGTTACTCAAGCGGCATACCTGGCAAAATCAGCGAATAATATTGATGAAAATTCAGTTAAAGAAGACAAGGATGCCGGCATAATATCATCCGGACAAGCTATTTATAACACCAACTGTATTGCCTGTCATGGCGACAAAGGCCAGGGCACTGTAGGCCCAAATCTTACCGATGTATATTGGCTGCATGGAGGTAAGATCAATAACATATTTAAAACCATTAAATACGGTGTTCCGGAAAAAGGAATGATCTCATGGGAAAAAACTCTTACTCCGAAGCAAATTTCGGATGTATCAAACTATATACTTTCCCTGCAGGGAAGTAACCCGCCAAATGCAAAAGCTGCGCAGGGAAATAAAGAAGGGTGATAGCGTGTTGGTTGGAGAGGTTAAAAGCCCGGGGCACCCTGAGCGCCCGCCTGACCGGACAGGCAGGAAGTCGAAGGATATGTGATGGGTTCGGATTATTGGTTGTAGAGGTTGAAAAGGTTGAAAAAGTTGAAAGAGGTTGAAGGGCTAAATAAAGGTTGAAGTTTAAAGAGAGGTTAGGGTTAAAGTTGAAGTGAAAGAGTTAGGATGAAGGATGAAAAAACAGTGAGAAAAGATTGGTTAGTTAGTTGAAGACTGGAGGTTGCGGAGGTTCTAAGGAATTCTTCCAATCTCCGGCTTCATATTTTAGGTAACGACTTCAAAACTTCACTAAAAAGGAAGAGGAATGGCAGAAGCAGAATTTAAAAACAGATCAGCAGATAAAGGAACGGGCAGACAATGGATCTACCCAAAGCTCATAAAAGGGAAATTATACCAGTACAGAAATATCACCAGCTATATTCTGCTGGGTCTGCTTTTTTCAGGACCATTTATCAGAATTAACAATGAACAATTGATTCTATTAAATATCCTCGAAAGAAAATTTGTGTTTTTCGGGATGGTTTTCATGCCTCAGGACTTCTATCTCTTTGTTCTGGCGCTTTTAAGTTTCTTAGTTTTTATCGTTCTGTTTACCGTGGTTTTTGGCCGGGTGTGGTGCGGGTGGGCTTGTCCGCAGACCATTTTTATGGAAATGGTATTTCGCAAAATCGAATACTGGATTGAAGGCGATTCCGTACAGCAAAGAAAACTTGATGCCTCACCCCTTTCTGCTGAAAAGGTCTTTAAAAAAGGATTTAAACATTTCCTTTTTGTTACCATATCTTTTTTAATAGCGAATATTTTTCTTGCTTATATTATCGGAACTGACCAGGTAATACAAATCATCCGGGAACCTGTTAGTCAGCACATTTATGGTTTTTTATCCATCTGCATATTTACTGCTGCATTTTACCTTGTATTTGCCAGACTCCGGGAGATCGTTTGCACTGTAATTTGTCCATACGGTAGGTTACAGGAGGTTTTACTGGACAGGCAGACGCTTGTTGTAGCTTATGACTATGCCAGAGGTGAGCCCAGGGCACATTTAAATAAAGCTACTGCATCTCCCGCCGGAGATTGTGTCGACTGCGGCCTGTGTGTCCAGGTATGCCCTACCGGGATTGATATCCGCAAGGGAACCCAAATGGAATGCATCAACTGTACCGCATGTATCGATGCATGTGATATGGTAATGGAGAAGATCAATCGCCCTTTGCGTTTAATTGGCTTTAAATCGGAAGAACAAATAGCCGAGCGGAAGCCCTTCCGGTTCACTGCCAGAATTTATGGCTATGCAGCCATCCTGCTTATTCTTTTCACCACACTTACTACACTGTCATTCACCCGCTCTGATATCGGGGCTACAGTTTTACGGGCAAGCGGAACCTTGTACCAGCTGAGGGAAAATGGAACAGTAAGCAACCTTTACAATGCCGAACTGATCAATAAAACTTCTGATGACATCAGCTTTGAGATCAGATCTGCAAACCCGGAAGCAAAAATTGAATACATTAATAAAACCAACAAGGTGGATAAAGGAAGTGATGTAAAGATCACATTTTTCATAATTCTTCCTCAATCCCAAATAAAAAAATATAAATCAGAGATCACTTTGGATATTGTTTCTGACAGCAAGGTTATCAGCCAGGCAGAAACGACATTCATCGCACCTCCAAATCTTTAAAATTATGAACTGGGGTAAGAAATTGATTTTAGGAATGGCTTCATTCATGATTTTTATAGTGGTACTGGGCTCTATCATGATCATGCGCAGTGATAACGATGCTTTGATTGAGAATGATTACTATGAGAAAGGGCAAACCTATGATAAAGTATATAATGCTAAAAAAGATGCTGCCGATGATATGATAACACCCGTGATCACCACCGATCAATATGGGGTAACAATTACATTCCCCGTAGCGGTAGAATATAAACTTCACTGCAAACGTTCATCTGACTATCGTATGGACAAAATTATTAAAGGGAATACAGATAATAACTGTACTATCAAGCTTATGAAGGGTGATTTAGCTCCGGGACCATGGCTACTTAAAATCGAGTATACACCCGATGAGAAAATATACCTGTTTGAAGGAGAAATCATGATGCCATGAATTACACATCACTAGCTTTCTTTATGGGATTATTCGGGAGCCTGCATTGTGTTGCTATGTGCGGCCCTTTGGTTATGGCCCTGCCCGTAGGTGGAAGTTCATGGTGGTATAATTTAATGCAAAGGTTTCTCTATCAGTTCGGACGGATATGTACCTATTCCGTATTCGGATTGCTTTTTGGTTTTATTGGTAATGGTTTTAACATTCTTGGTTTGCAGCAGGTGCTGAGCTTAGTTACGGGTGCTATTTTAATTACCCTTGCTTTAGTTCATTTCTCTGGCAATAAAATAATACGATTCAGTAATTTCCAGGTAAAGATGGTAGCGCCAATTGCCTCGCTTATGGGCCGGTGGCTTTCTAAGCCTTATGGAGGACTGTTTGCCGGTACCCTTCATGGATTATTGCCTTGCGGGATGGTTTATATGGCTATTGCCGCCTCACTGAACGCCGGATCACCCATTGAAGGAAGCAAGTTTATGTTCTTTTTCGGCCTCGGAACAACGCCTTTACTGGTTCTGGCTTCTGTTATTCCTTTATTTTTAAGAAAATTTAAAGTTCCGGCCCTACTGATTCCAGCTCTGTTTCTTGTCGCCGGTGCTTTTCTTGTTACCAGGGGGATGAACATGAATATCCCCTATATCTCTTCACCGGTACTCCCTGATCAAACAGTTAATTGTGACTAATTAGTTAAATTCAACGCCTATGCTTTCAATATGAATATCCGTTACAAACTCATTATTCTGGTCATAAGCGGGGTAATTGCCTATATTTTAATTGATGCATTTTTGCTTAAGAAAGAAAGCAGAGGCAACGAGAACAAATCTTCCGCATCGAATGAATTTATTGGAGATGTAGCCTGCAAAAGCTGCCATACGAAACAATTTAATGATTGGGAGAGTTCACATCATTTCAAAGCCATGCAGCCGGCAAATGATTCAACTGTAAAAGGCGATTTCAATAATGCGGTTCTCACCGCCGATGGAGTGACCTCCAGATTCTTTAAAAGGAATAATAAGTTCATCATCAATACACAGGGCGAAGATGGTAAAAATCACGACTATGAAGTAAAATATACATTCGGCTTTACTCCGCTGCAGCAATATCTGATTGAGTTTCCGGGCGGCAGAATGCAGGTGACAAGAGCCAGCTGGGATGTAAAAAAAGGAAAATGGTTTCACCAATACAGCGGAGATAAGATCCCTGCAGGCGACTGGCTGCACTGGACCGGTAATGCCCAAAACTGGAATACCATGTGTGCCGACTGCCACAGCACTAACCTGAAAAAGAATTATGACCTGGAAAGCGATACCTACAATACAACCTACAGTTCCCTGAATGTTAGTTGTGAAGCTTGCCATGGAGCCGGTTCGCGCCATATTGAATATATAAAAGAAGATTATCCATCAGGAAACAAGGTTGCCGGAAGCATGCTCCAGCTGCCTAAAAATGCCAGTCAGATTGCCCAGATTGCAGCATGTGGCCCCTGTCATGCACGAAGAACAACGGTAAGCAATAACCAGCTGGTATCTGATGAATTATTAGACAATTACATCCCGGAAATACCGTCCAATGAAAATTTCCATGCCGATGGCCAGGTGAAAGAAGAAGATTTTATCTACACCTCATTCCTTCAAAGCAAAATGTTCCATGCCGGAGTGAAATGCAGTAATTGCCATGATCCGCATTCATCAAAACTGGTTCTTACAGCCAATAACCTGTGTATGCAATGTCATAAAAAGCAATATGACAGTCCTGACCATACATTCCATGCCGCCAATTCAAAGGGTTCTGAATGCGTAAGCTGCCATATGCCGGGCAAATACTTTATGGGAAATGACTACCGTCACGACCATAGTTTCCGGGTGCCAAGGCCTGATCTTTCTGTAAAATACGGAACTCCCAATGCATGCAATGATTGCCATACAAAAAAATCGCCGCAATGGGCTGCTGATGCCGTTAAAAAGAATTACGGACCAAACCGGCAATATCATTTTGCCGATGATCTTATTCCGGGAAGCAGGGCTGGCAAAAATGATGAGGTATATCTTCTTAATTTACTGAAAAAATCAGCTATTCCCAAAATTGTGAAAGCCACAGCGGCCTCTTACCTCGCAAATATTCCGGGTGACAACAGTTTAAGAGCTTTGATAGAATGTTTAAGCGACAAAGATGCCCAGGTACGGTACCGGGCTTTGAGAAGCCTCGCCAATTTCAATCCCGCCCAATGGCTGGAAGCAGCCGCGCCATTGCTGCAGGATCCGGTCAGGTCTGTTAGAGTTGCCGCCGCAGACCTGTTTCTTACCTTACCGCAGGATCAGGTTCCACAAGGATTTGTTTCGTCCCTGCTTACGGCAAAAGGTGAACTTACTGATTACTTATATAGCCAGGCAGACTTTGCAACCGGAAATATGATGATAGGCGACTATTACTTCCGGATACAGGATAACGCGAATGCTGAAAAGTTTTACCTGCGTGCATTAAAGAAAGACAGCCTGATGAACCTTGTCCGGCTCAATCTTTCTATCGTGTATAATTTAACCAATAACAATCCAAAAGCCCTGGAAGTATTAAGAACAGCACAGAAAATCAATCCTGAGAATGAGCGGATCTATTATAATATGGCATTGTTATACAATGAGATGAATGATAAAGAGAACGCACTGGATTGTTTTGAAAAAGCAGTGCGTTTAAACTCTTCGAATCCCCGTGTATATTATAATTATGGCCTACTGGTGCTGCCTTCTGACGCTCAGAAAGCTGAAGCCGTTTTAAAGAAAGGACTAACTTTTGCACCCGATGATGCCGGGTTGCACTATGCTTTAACTTACCTTTACCTGAATCAAAACCAAAGTTTAAAAGCAATGAAACACGCTCAGATATTAAAAAGAGTCGACCCCGACAATCCGGAGTACAATGGTGTTTTTTCTGCTTTAAAAATTCAATAATGCGTAGTCAGCTTTCGGATAATCAAGGCAGTGCAACCAGGCTCTCACTTTTCAGCATACAAATAGCAGCACCTAATTATTCTGAAACCCCTTTCTTTTGGTAATGTCGCAAAGCATATCTGAATGGATATTTAATCCAATGTTCGACAGATTGGAGAAATGTTCACTGGCCACAAGATAAACGATTTCGCAGATCTCCCTCTCAGAATAATGAGAAGCTAAACGCGCAAAAGTTTGCGGATCTACTTTCTTGTCTCTTGTTAACTGGGTAGCATAATCAAGCGCAGCCCGCTCAGCTTCACTGAATAGCGGACTTGTTTGATAATTATCTAAAGCGTCGTATTTTGCTTCATTCATAGATTCTTTAATGGCAACATACCGGCCTGTATCAATACAGAATTCGCAAATGTTGATCCGCGCCACCTGGTGCCGGATAAGCAGTGCAATTTCCTTGGGTAGTTTTAACTTTTTGTCAAGCTGATATATTTTAGCGCCAAACATGCCAAAGGCAACTGGCATCCTGGCTGAAACCACCTTCACAGGTGTTATTACCTTACCGAGTTGCCTGCGGGTAAGAAAATAGATAAGCTTCATCATTAATCCTTTAGGATTTTCAATTGGTGCAAGAAATGGTTGTGTACTGTTCATATTCTGTGTCGATTTAAACTACAGAATAAAACAATCTGCCCTTTAGTTATGTGACAAGGAATTGAAATCAGCTTTAACCGATGTGAGTTTATCCGGATTCAAAACTGCGAAAACCTGGGATATTTTATTTTCGTAAAGGGATAATATCTGCACACAAATTATTTCACCGTTCTGCTGAATAACTATGGCTGGTTGTGATAAGATCTCTGTAAATGAAAATACCGGATTATAGTATTTGTGGCCTGAAAGTTTTGAAAAGAACAAAGCAGCCGGTTCTTTCCCGAAAATTGGTTGTGAAATTGCCGGAGCTTTGCCTCCACCATCACCAATAACAGCTATATCATCATTAAAAATGGCAATGAGCCCTTCAATATTGCCCTGGGTAATGAGGGAGACAAATTTTTCTGCTACTTCCAGTGAAGCTGCATCCGAAAGGGATCTATGTTTGAGATTGGCTACTTTTTCCTTCGCCCTTTTGTACAATTGACGTGAATTGTCTGGTGATATATTGATTGCATCGGCAATTTCTTTATGATCAAAGTCGAATGCTTCCCTTAAAACAAAAACTGCCCGTTCGGCCAGCGAAAGTTTTTCCATTAAAAAAGCCAGCTCGTACGACAGTAAATTATGATCCTCAAACTTTGAATGGTAAGCAGTACTTTCCCACCTTGATACAATAGGTTCCGGCAGCCATGTTCCGGTATATTGCAATCGCTGCTCCTTTTTTTTCAGGTTCAGACAATGGTTGATCGTAGTCCTGATCAGATAATTTTTCTTGTCCGTAATACTATCAGCTATAGGATTTTCCAAAAACTTCAGGTTAATATCCTGAACAACATCTCTTGAAGTTTCATAATCACCAGTCATATTATAGGCGATTGAAAATATTAATTTGTCAAAATCCATTATAAGTTCAGTTTATTCAAGTTAGGGAATTATTTAAAATTATTGCAAATAGATTCAATCTGACAATGAGGGCTTGAGTCAACAGTCAGAATTAAATCAACAAACTAACAAATCCTTCTTACTCCCCCATTCAAATATGATTTTTTTTTAAAATTATTTTTGCAACTAGATGATTGCATGTATATTTGCAATCACTTGGTAGCAAATAATACATGGAAACTAGAAGAGATGTTTTTCAGGCTATAGCCGATCCGACCCGACGGGCCATTATCATGCTTCTGACTGTTGGCGCTATGACACCTAATGCAATTGCCGAAAATTTTAATAGCAGCAGACAAGCAGTATCAAAGCACCTGCAAATTTTAACCGAATGTGAAATTTTGAAGCAACAACAGCAGGGCAGAGAAATATATTACCACTTAAATGCAGACAAAATGAAGGAAATCGAAATTTGGTTGGAGCAATTTAGAAAACTTCTATCTAATCGTTTCGATCAGCTTGACAAGGTTTTAAAACAACTTAAATCAAATAGAAAATGAACGAAACAATTTTATTCAATTTTTTTGTTGACAAAGCAAACAACAGAATCCACGTCAAAAGATCTTTTGACGCACCAATTGATTTGGTATGGGCGGCCTGGACAGAATCTGACATTCTTGACCGGTGGTGGGCGCCAAAACCTTATAAAGCATTTACTCAATCAATGAATTTCGTAGAAGGCGGCCGTTGGCATTATCTTATGTTAGCTCCTGGACGCGAAAAACAGTGGGGTCTTTTTGATTATGACCTTATAAAGCCACTGAAATTCTTTTCGGGTATCAACGCTTTTTGTGATGAAAATGCTATAATAGATCAATCGAAACCACAAGTAAAATGGGAAAATGAATTTAATCCCAATAATCAGGAAACAATTCTAACCATCACTTTACAATTTGCCTCGCTTGAGGACCTGGAGACCATTGTAAATATGGGATTGAAGGAAGGCTTCACTGAAAGGCTCGAAAGTTTAGACCAATATATAGCCGCCCAATTTTATTTGCGCAAGCAAAATAAGCCTGACAATAAAGCAAGAGTTTCAACTTATTTAAACTTCCCGGGTAATACAGAAGAAGCTTTTAATTTCTACAGATCTGTTTTCAAAACAGATTTCATAAATGGGTTACAGCGATTTGGTGAACTCCCTGCAGATCCTGAACAACCAGCTATTGCAAACAATGTAAAACAAATGGTTCTACACGTTGAACTCCCGATTTCAGGAGGCCATATTCTTATGGGTAGCGATGCTCCTAAAGAAATGGGATTTTCTGTTTTGTCGGGAAATAATATGCACATAAATCTCGAACCTGATTCAAAAAAGGAAGCTGATAGAATTTTTAATGAACTATCAGCAGGCGGAACAGTTGAAATGCCTATTCAAGACATGTTTTGGGGTGCGTATTATGGAAGTTTCACCGATAAGTTTGGAATTAACTGGATGATCAACTATCAAAGCAAATAAACGATGAAGCGTATAAATACTTTTTATTGGATTTTAACAGGACTACTTCTACCTGCTCTGGGATTTGGATCTGTAATGGAGCTCATGGGTAATCCAAAATCAGTTGAGATTATTACTTCGCTTGGATACCCGGCTTATCTTTCTCCATTTCTGGGTGCTGCAAGGATTTTAGCGCTTATTGCGATTTTTACAGGTAAGTTTCCAAGACTTAAAGAATGGGCTTACGCCGGGCTTGTATTTGATTTAATTGGAGCAATATACTCTCAAATAGCTGTCGGTAATCCTGTTACTTATACCATTTTCCCTATAATAACCCTGGCCATTATATTGGGTTCATACATTTTGCATATCAAAAAGTTAAATATAGATAAAGAAGATATCTCATCCCGGAGTTATGCATAATAAGAGAAATAAGAGAAATTTATTTCATCCTGTCGCAGCATCCCGGTTGTGACCGGATGAAATTCTCTTTCTGAAACCCGATGCAAAACCTGCCTTCAATTGGTCATGCAAATCGCTTTGCATATGCCACACAAACCACTACTCCGAGTGTCACCAAAATGATAGGCCAACCCACAGCCTCATTCAGAAGTGTAGATGCAAGCATCAAACCAAAAAACGGTTGAAGCAGCTGTAATTGTCCTACCGCAGCAATCCCGCCCTGAGCCAATCCTTTATACCAGAATATAAACCCGACCAGCATACTAAAAACAGAAACATATCCCAGTCCGATCCAGCCCTGTGGCCGAATTCCATCAAAGTTAACCGGAAAAGTATAGAACATGGCAATGGCCATTAAAGGCATGGAGAATACTAATGCCCAGCAGATCACCTGCCATCCGCCCAGGGTTCGGGATAATCGTCCGCCCTCTGCATATCCCAGTCCGCATAATATCACCGCAGCAACCATTAAAAGATCTCCGTTGCGTAACATTTCAGAGCTCTGGCTAAAAGCAAAGCCTGCCACTAGAATGCTTCCCAACATGGCGAACAACCAAAACTGATATCGGGGTCTTTCGCCCGCAAGTAAAACGCCGAAAATTGCCGTGCAAAATGGGAGTATACCAATAAACACGATGGAATGTGCAGACGACATATTCCTTAATGCGAGTGCTGTTAACAATGGAAATCCGATCACACATCCAATGGATACAATAACCAGGGAGTAAAAATCACGCGCAGATGGGCTTTTTTGCTTGAATAATAGTAACACCAATGCTGCACATAATCCTGCAATGGTAGCCCTGGCTACGGTCAAAAATATCGGATCAAAATCGAGTACTGCTACCCGGGTGGCGGGTAAAGAACCGCTGAAAATCACTACGCCGATGAATCCGTTTATCCAACCGCTGGTATTTTGATTACGTTTTTGCCCGCTGGTTTTTATTGTTCTGAAAGTTTTCATCACAGGCAGCGAAGATAAATGACGACCGGCAAAACTCAAAATCAGGAACACAGACCAGGGGTAGGATTTGATGATCGTTATTGGTCTGTGGGACAACAGACCAAGGGGGAAAAGAAATAAGCTTTTTGGATTGATTTCATTCTCAACTTTCGTTGATATGCCTGGTTATTCCATCAATTATGGTGTTCCAATCTTCAGGATGAATT
>DASWTL010000285.1:0-23434 GCA_036402155.1 Sphingobacteriaceae bacterium
AGGATATTTCCAAAGATAGAACAGAAAAGACGGAAGTATTATACTTCCGTCTTTTCTGTTTAAAAGCTTAATCCTGCTTTTAGTGTTATCACACGATCTTCCTTTGACATTCCGTATCCAGAGGATATGATAATTTTATTGTAGAAGTTAATCCATATTCCGGGCCCGTACCCATGATGCCAGGTTTTAGCTTCAGGAATATCTGAAAACACCCTGCCAGAATCAAAGAAACCATAAAGTCCAAAATTTCCCGAGAATATATAGTTTCGTAGGGTATTAATTCTGAACCGTAGCTCTGTATTCTGAAACAAATACGATCTTCCGGCAAACCGGTTATTTCTATATCCTCGTAAATACGTATTACTTCCTAATGAGTTTGCCTGGAAAAATTTATAATCACCTATGTGTGTTGCTCCTCCTAAACGGATTGCTGCGGTTACAGGAAAGTTAAAATTTGGGGTTCCATAAAATGAGATTGCAGTTTTAAATTCGCCAAACCGGTTTTTATCCCCCTGAATCTCATTATAATAATTCGCTTCGGTTTTCCATCTCATACCCGAGGTTGGGAATATTGGATCATCAACAAAGTCAAGGTCAGCGTAAGTTCTGAATGTTCCGAAATAGGAAGGCTTGTCAACATCATTGCTTTCTGGAAAGGCAGGATTGCTTACATAACGATCTTCCGTTTTCCTTACTCTGTAATATTCATACCCAGGTCCTGCTCCCACACGGAAAACTTTGGTGAACCTTCGCTGATAAAAGGAGCGAATACTTAAGTTTTTGGTTCGTATTCTGTAATAATCTATATCAGAAACATTGAGAGATGAATTACCCTGTCCGAAATAGTTAAATGTATATTGCGGACCATTATAAGCGGCATTAAATACGATATCATGTCCGGGATTGAAAACTGAATAGAAAGTTCCGCGATATCTAACGGTATGAGCTAATGTTTTTGGGGCTACGTTTGCCACTATACTTTGGTCAAAACTGTAAGGTTCCTTTCTGAAACTGTAATGTTTCCATGCGAAACCAGCCCCAATAAATAACTTATCATCTCCATTATAATCAACAAATGGAATGAACCCTTTTTTATCATATTTAAAATTGTTTCTGTTATAGAAATTCACATAATATTTATCAGAAACTTTAAGCGCTGTATTCTTTGATGGTATAATGGTATTCTCTTCGGAACTATCATCATAGATAACATTTCTTCCGGATGCTGTTTTATCTATAATAACATCTTTATCCGGCCCTCCGATGGCAATAGTTTTTATTCCATTCCTTCCTGAACCTTCCATCAGAAGACTGTCTTTTCCATCCAGTGCATGCAAAATAATCTCCCTGGTTTCAAAAGGATAAAATACACGATCATAGATCATGTTATCCAATTTGTCATCCTTATTGATTTTGTGGATGGTTACCCGGGTTTCATCTCCCTTACGAACTACATGAAAGAACTCTTTTTTCTCAGTACCATAAACTGTTACTTTACCGGCCAGAATATCATAATATTCTGAAGCAATTTCAGGCAGCTGCTCTCTGCGTGATTTAAGTTTTGAGATAATTTCATCTCCTGATAAAGCATAAGCCTCCGGAGGCATTTTCCGTACAGAAGCTTCAATTACTTTGTCAGTTAATTTATTCTGAATGTCAGTAGCAATTTTATGCCACTGCTCTTTGGTTAATTTATTCAGCAGGTTCCTGTCGAGATTTCTTGCCGCAAGCGACAGTTTTTTAACGTTTTTTATCTCAGGTTCGAACGATTGTATATCTGGAATAACGTTACTTAATAATTGGGGTATTACACCATCATACTTTGCAAATGCCTGGTCGTGGTCTCGCGCAATAGGCCTGTAAAGCGTTGTATCTCCGGCATCGAATTCAGCCCACCGCCATTGGTCTTCATGCCTGTCCCAGTCGCCAATTAAAATATCAAATAACCGTGCCTTAAGAAACATTTCCTGGTCAACCATATTATCATTGTCCTCAGTGATCTTTTCATACATCTTTGAGGTACTTACCGCATTTTCCGCATTGCCGAATGATTTAAAATCTGTAAGATCTTCGTCGGGCCGTGCTTCTATAGTGCCAAGCTCACCGCCAACATCCTGTAAGTAAGGGCCTAATAAGCTGGTGTGCGGCATGTATACCAGTTGAGGTGTAACATAATATATTCCTATGGCTTTTGCCATGTCGGGAATAATTACACCACCAAAGGGATGTGCTGATGAAATTTGATCCTGTATAAACTCATCTGCAAACGTCCGTACAAAACCTTCCGGTAAAACAGCACTGGGGTCTTTACTTATAGATCTGAACTGGTAAAGGTTTCCATCTTTACCCTGCATCTGCAAAGAAGTTGTTTGTTTGCCACCGCCCAGTTTTATAGGTGTTAATCCACCGGCAAAGGTGCTCATGTCCAGATATGGGGCCTTAACCGGCGCTGCCCATACCTCCCGGTAATGTTCTCCGAATAAATTTCGTTTAAACTGCCCTACTGAATATTGTTTACCGGCGGCAATAGTTTTTACACTGTCTTTATAACTGATCAGCTCTTCCTTTCGAACAGCTTCGGGGCTTTTTGGCGCAATAGCATATAGTGGAGTCCTAAACAATACTTTACCGGTTGATCCATCTCCTTCCGGGGCCCAGAACTCAACCCAGCACTGTCCGTTGTCGTAGTAATTTAGCTTAGCAAAGCCTTTGGTGCCGGCACCGAAAGTTGCTCCATTTCCCCTGATAATGCCGTTAGATTTTGTTCCGCTACCACTAAGGATGTGGTTTACTTCATTGTATTTATGAAATTGCAGTGAGTGCTCATGGCCTGCCGCAATAACGACGTTTTTCTCCTCTTCTAGAACGGATAACAGCCCCCTTTTTAGCTGCTGATAATCTTTATGTGATAGGTCCTGAGGAGTAACCCCATACTGCCGCATTAACGGATATATGGCTCCTATAACGGGTAAGGGAATATACATTCTATCCCTGATAAGGGTTAATGGGAACAGGTAATCTGTAAGTGAGTAGTAGCCCCCATGCTGGCCGTTGGAAAAAAGAGGATGATGCAGGGTTACTAAAATATTCTTTCCCTTGTTTCGAAGTAAAATGTCGCGAACTCCCTGTATAACGTCCAGCCTGTTTGCAGAACCGCATCCATTATCCGGAGCTCTCGGCTTTTTGAACTGGTGGAGCCACCATTGAGAATCTATAACTATTATAACCAGATCGTTTCCCAACTGAACTTCTACCGGGCCGGCACACCCATTACTGGGAAGAAATACATCCGCCGAATCCAGATATTGTTCAATAAATTGTTCTTCACGGTTGATAGCTTCAAGCCCGCCGGGTCGCCATTCATTCCAGTCATGATTACCTGGAATAAAGATAGTCCGGCCGGCAAAACCCTTAACTATCTTCATTTGCTCCATTATTCTTCGCTCTTTCTCTTTACGGTCAGGGGCATCCGGCTCAGGAAGTCCGGAATTATAAATATTATCGCCAAGGAAGACCACTACATCTTCCTTTTTTGAGGTGCGTATTACAGTATCAGTATTCGAACCTTTTATTTTTAACGTATCGCGCGAATACAGTTGGGATTGGATAAGCCTTAGAGTGGCCTCCTGTTTGTCTTTATCGGGGTTACCTGCATCACCAACTAAATATATGGAGTATTTTAATTTTAAAGAATCGGGGCTATGAGCAGTTTGCCAGTTAGATTGTGTTTTGGAATAAAATGGTTTATAGGTAAGGCATGATGCAAGCGATAATGTGATTAAAATAAAAGGGAATAATTTATTTATGTTTTTACTATTCATATACAATTCTTATAATGTTGGCAATTTTGCCATTACTTTCGTTAGACACATACAGCCTTCCGTCTGATGCAAAAGCAAGACCTTCCGGCTGACTGTATTCTGGCCCATGTAATTCAATTATCCGTTTTATCTTGCCTGTTTCAGGTGATAGTATGGCAATCATATTGTTCAATGATGATAACACATAAATTTCTTTAGTTGTTGGGTTAACCGCCAAAGCAGAAGTTCTGAAAACCTTGTTAAGCTTTTGATTTCCGAATGCTTTTAAGAATTCTTTAGAAGTTTCCTCAAGCTTATCGCCCTTATAGAATTCTTCAATTTCTTTGAGCTTGATTGAGTAAACCGCAGCAGTGTCAAGTTGTTTTGTTTCCAGGTTAAAGGCATATATGTCCTTATTAATATTATCATATAAACCTTCATCCTTTACAGCCACAAGTAGGCGGTTATTATCCTTGTCATATGCCAACCCTTCAATGTTATTTTTCGACTTAAGGGGTGTATTGTAAGTTTTTGTTGGTAGTGGATTGTCTCTGAAATTACCAATTTCAAGAATATGCCCTGTTGAATTAACAACATATAATGTGTTGTTTGCAATAGCAACATCTTCATAATCACCTTCTTCTGCAAATTGATAAGTCTTTATGGTGTCTTCTTTTGTAAGATCATAGAAGTACAATATTCCTCTTTCATCTTCAATTGCTGCAACTACACTGTCAGCAACAAAACATATTCCGGAAATCTCTTTGATGTAATGCGGTACAATATATACTTTATCATTTTTAGCAACTTCCGGCGTAGGCAGATTATTAGGTTTTTTGCCGTTAGTCTGACAGGATAGGCATAAAAATAAAAAAGGCGCTAACAAAACTCCGATAATTCTGTTCATGTACGTGTGTATAATAAATGTTAAAACACATTAATAACCCAATTTAGCTACCTTAGTTTTATTATAAGGGTTTTAATAACATTCATAAAATGAAGAACAGTAATCCGGTAATAAAAGAAGCATCAGAATTTATATTTACTTTATTCAAAGAAAGGCTTACAAGTGATCATCTATATCACAACTATAAGCATACCACAGAGACTGTTAAGTACTGTAAAGAATTGGGTGAAACCTATAACCTCACTACCCGTGATTACGAAATATTATTACTTGCTGCCTGGTTTCATGATGCAGGTTATACACAGGTGTATGCCGGACATGAGGAAAAAAGTGTTGAGATATTAAAAGAGTTCCTGCGTGGTGAATATCCCCTGGAAGATCAGCAGGAAATAGAGTCATTAATTTTATCTACTAAATGGAGTGCTACACCTGATGGTACGTTGCAGGAAATTTTGCATGATGCAGATTATATAAACATCGGGAAAAAGAATTTTGAAAAACGTGCACAGCTTTTACGGATTGAGTGGGAGCGACTTCTCAGTAAAACCTATTCTGATTTAGAGTGGGCAGAAGAGCAGCTGAATTTTTTGATCAGTAAAAATTTTAGAACTGAAGAAGCTACGGTAAATTTTAACGACCAGAGAGAAGAGAACATCCGTGAGCAAAGGCAGAAAGTTGAATTGCTCAAGAACGAGCGGCTTAAACTTGACAGTAAAGTAGAGAGTAACAGAGAAAAGGCAAGAAAAGAGGGAAGGGGTATAGAAACGCTTTATCGCTCAATTTACCAGTACCATATAGATCTGAGCGGTATTGCTGATAATAAGGCGAATATTATGATCAGTATCAATACCATTATTATTTCACTGATTATTACTTTGTTTGGTTCAGGTTATACATTTAGCAGCGGTGCAGGTGCATTGTCAAGCATCCGGTTTGTGTTTCCTATCGCATTATTATTAATCACCAGTTTATTGGCGGTGGTTTTTGCCATATTATCAGCAAGGCCGAATGTTACGAGCAAAGAAAAATTTGAGTTAAAGCAGAAAAAAGGAAGTGCTATATTTTTTGGGAACTTCGCCCAGCTCGATCTTACTGAGTTTGTAAATCATATAAGAATGCTAAAAGAGCAAAAAGATGAATTGTATGATAGTATGTCTGTTGATATCTATTACCTGGGAAGCGTGCTCCTGAAAAAATATAAGCTTTTAACGTGGTCTTACAATTTATTTATGGGAGGTTTAATTGTTTGCGGATTAGGTTTTATAATTATTATGATGTTCTCTTCTTATGGGGCTTAAGTGCTGAGATAATTTCATCCATGTTCTCTATTTTTTCCAGAGATATATAATAAAATCTCACATCGCCAATGTGTTCGTAAGTTTCAACCCCAGCTATCAACTCTTCCCAATGAAACCACTCTGCCAGGTTTTTCTTATTCTGTATTTTCGCTAAGTATTTTTCGGTTAATAGGATGTAGTTGTATTCATTGATGCCGTTCTTTAAAAGTTTATGCGCTATAATTACATCTTCTCCCAGAAGTTTGGTGCGGCCTTTAATATTAGCCAGACTAACATGTCCGTAATGTATTATAATCTTCAGACCTAACTGGTCATCAGCAAGGTATTTATTATAGTTGTCCGGATCATTTTTTTCCAGCGCTTCAATAAAACTGGAAAAGGCTTTATAAAGGGTTCTGCACTGTTCTGCAACCTGGTTAATGGAAGGTAGCCTGCCGGTTTTGTAAAAGAAAATAGCATCACCCTCAATTTCAGCTACATTCATTTTTATGATATTCGCTTCAATGAGTTTACGAAGCAGGGCAGGGATGATTTCTTTTGTGAACTGAATATCAGCAGTAGCAACAAACTTTGTAAACCCAGTAATATCAGGAACACAAAAAAATGTTGGAGTTAAGCCGTTCTTATCTAGCATAGGTGTACTGCTGTGATTTTATGGTGTTGTATATATACAAAAAATTGTCTGTACTGTTGTAAAGATCATAAAGATTAATGAAAAAGCACAAAAAATATATTTAAGTTCGTAATTGAATTAATACAACCGGGATATTATACCGGGGAGGCATAATTTACCCGGTTGTATAAGTATGACCTGCAAGAATCTTATTCCTCACTCCTTCCCAAAGTTCTGTCCAGTTCAATTTTTGCAGTTTGATAGTTGTAAACCGCTTCCAGGTAGTTGGATTCAGCAGTAGTTAGTGCAAGCTCGGCATCAATTAGTTCAAGCCGCGAAGCCACACCACGCTCATAGCGGTATTTCGTAATGGAATAACTTTGCTTTGCAGTTTCGGATACATTCTGCTGGGTTTTTATTCGCTGTGATGCTTCATTTAAGGCTGAAATTACTTGTTTTACGTCAGTTTTAAGCAGTTCAAGGGCATTTTGGAAAACTAAGCCGCTTTGTTGGTACTCAATTTTAGCCTGCCGGATTTTTGAGGTATTAATTAAACCGGTAAACAAAGGAACAGACAATTGAGCCCCTACATAAAAGACAGCGGGATAATTGGCTTTGCCATATTTAAAATTGTTGGTTTGTGTTTGAATGGCATATTGACTAATAAAGTTAATAGCAGGCAGCTTTGCAGCCATTGCCGAGGTTATCTGTAATTTACTGATATCCTGATTTAGCTTTAATACTTTTAAATCCTGCCTTTGCGCAACAGAAAAATTGTAAGCTTCCGCCTCAGACGGGGTTATCTCCGCATGATCATAAATAAGGGAATCTTTCAATTCCAGGTTGGAAGCGGGGTCAGCTCCCATCAGGATATTTAATTGTTGCTTATTGATAGTGATAGCATCGGTGAGTCTTTGAATATCTGGTTCAAGGTTTTTCAGAGATGTGTAAGCTCTTAATGTATCAACTCTCAACGCTCTTCCCTGTGTTAACAATGATTGCGCGTCTTCAAGCGCTTTTTTATTACGGGTGATACTTTCTTTTTGCAGGTTTAAACGTTTTTCCAGAACCAGAATTCGCAAATAGCTTTGCTTTACCTGTGCGGTTAGATCTGTTTCGCTATACTTAAACCGTTGGTGACTTTGTTCCTCTTGTAACCTGGCTTTTTTTAGTTCCGGATAGGCAACTGCATTGTACAACGGCTGAAATAGCGAGATATTAGCTTGCGCCTGACCTTCACCCCCAAATCGCCCGTAAGTGATGGCGCCATCTGATGGGGTTCCTGGTGTGCCAAGACCAAAGAAAACCGGTTTTTGAAAAAAATGATTAATATGACCTCCAATTTCAATGTAAGGCATAATCAGTCCCTTAGTTATTGCGGTTTGTTGTTTTGCCCGATTAATATTAAGTGAATCAACCTGTAATAACCTGTTTTGCGACCGGGCTAATTGCAACACCTCAGTTAAGCCAACTGAACGTGTTTGTGCCAGTGCCGCCTGCGTCAGCGCAAGCGCGAGGAAGATCAGCCAGGCAGTTAAGAGTATAATATCTTTAGTTTTCATTCTAAAAAGATTTGAGTATTGAGTATTTGGTATTGAGACTGCGCAGCGTCGATAGACGGAAATCCTGCTATTCACCTAAAAACATTAGGCATTGTTATAATTGATAGCTTAATGCTGATTCCTCATCAGTGGTTTTCATTTCAGTGGATCCGGTTTGATGTTTGCGGATTGGTCTGGAGAAGTAAGAATAAACAGATGGAATTACATACAAAGTCAGAATACCCGCAAAAGTTAATCCGCCTACAACAACAATTCCAAGCGACTGCCGGCTTCCCGAGGCAGTTCCGAGAGATAATGCAATTGGTAATGTTCCGAAGATCATGGCCAGGGTAGTCATTAAAATAGGTCGGAAACGTGACACGGCAGCATTTTTAACTGCGTCTATTACAGATAATCCCTCTTCTTTATTTTGATTAGCAAACTCCACAATCAGGATACCATTTTTTGTGATCAATCCAATCAGCATGATTATGCCGATCTGGCTAAAAATATTAATAGACTGTCCTGTAAACCATAAACTTAGCAGTGCTCCGGTTAATGCCATGGGCACAGTTAGCAAAATGGTGAACGGGTCAATCAAGCTTTCGAACTGCGCCGCGAGAACCAGGTAGATCAGAACGATAGCAAAAATGAAAGCATATACCAGACTTGAGCTGCTTTCAGCATAATCACGACTCTGCCCTGCCAGGGCTGTGTTGAAGCCTTTAGGAAGAACCTGTGCAGTGATATTATCCAACTCCTGGATAGCCTCCCCTAAGCTCACCCCGGGTGCGGGTGTAGCAGAAATGGTAGCGCTATACGTTTGATTGTAGCGGTAAATTGCCGGAGGACTGATTCCTTCTTTTAAATTCACCAGGTTATCCAATGATACCATTTCTCCACCGCCGGTTTTCAGATACAGGGATTTAAGATCATAGGGTGCAGATCTTTCTTTTCGATCAAGCTGTCCGATCACCTCATACTGGCGGTCGTTATAAATAAAGTAGCCGTATCTGCGACTGCTTAAGGCCAACTGTAGGGTTTTACCGATCTCCTGAGTGGATATGCCCAGTTGTGCTGCACGGTTCCTGTCGATATTTAAGCTGATTTCGGGCCGGTTAACTTTAAAATCCGGGTTAGGAAAAGCGAGTTTCTTGCTTGAATAAACAGACCCCATTAATTTAGGCATCACATCCACCAAGCTTTTTAAGTCGGGAGCCTTTACTACATACTCAACCGGCTGGGAGCTGGTAAACCCGCCAATTGTTGGTATTTGAATGGGGATAAGGAGTACATTTCTAAACCTGCCTGACGCAGCAACGAGTTTTGAATAAACCTGAGCCTGAGTAAGTCCGCTTTTACGTTCTTTTGGATCCTTTAGAAAAACCCATTGAAAACCGGCGTTAACGGGCAACTCCAGGTTCCCTGCACCAGCAGCGATAGCGGCATAAGTGGTGTTTTGGTTAAGATCAGGAATAGAGTCGCTTACATACGCGCCAATTTCCTTCATGCTGTTATGCAGGCTTTCAAAAGAGGTTCCCTCAGGTGCAATTACAGCCAACCCTACCATAGACCGGTCCTCCAAAGGAGCAAGTTCTGAAGGTAATTTGGGTGCCAGTAACCAGGCAATACCAAGTGATGCGATGAGAATTACAAACCCAAGCCATCTTACTTTCATGAAAGCACTTAACGATCGTGCATATCCATTATTCAAGGCAATAAACCATGGCTCTGTCTTCCTGTACAGCCAACCATGTGATGTGCCGGAATTTAACAGGTAAGCACTCATCATCGGCGATAATGTAAGGGCAACGAAAGCAGATATTAGTACAGATCCGGCTACAACAATTGCGAATTCTTTAAACAGCCGACCGGTTATGCCACCGAGAAATAAAATGGGTAGAAACACTGCCGCGAGAGTTACCGTGGTAGAGATCACGGCAAAATATATTTCTTTGGAACCTTTTCGGGCAGCCTCAATGGGATGCATGCCTTTTTCTACCTTGCTGTATATGTTTTCGAGCACCACAATGGCGTCGTCTACTACCAGTCCGATGGCTAGAACCAATGCTAGAAGGGTTAATACATTGATTGAAAACCCGGCTATGTACATGATAAAAAATGTGGAGATAATTGAGACCGGAATAGCTACCAGCGGAATAATTGTGCTTCTCCAATCACGCAGAAAGATAAAAATGATTACAGAAACCAGTCCGAAGGCCAGTAAAAGCGTTTCTTCAACTTCAGCTAATGAGTTTCTTACCGGTATTGTAAAATCCTTGCCGAGTTGAATATTATATTCTTCAGGCGCCGTTTTCTTAATCTCTTCAAAACGTTTTTTAAATTCATCCACAATAGCCAGAGAGTTGGCTCCGCGTTGCGGACTAACCGCCGTGCCTACGCCATAGTCAGCAGCCTTGCCATTGTAAACAATCATAGCGGTACGTTCATTTCGCGATGACATCACGGCTGTGCCTATATCTTTAAACCGCACAATTGCTCCATCTTTTTCGCTGATGATCATGTTATTAAAATCATCTTCAGACACCAGCCGGCCTTGAGTTCGCAGTGAAATCTCAGCATTCTCACCTTCGATTCGTCCGCTGGGCAGATCCACGTTTTCACGAGCCAGGGCTTGTTGAATATCCTCAGGTGTTAAGCCATAAGCCGCAAGTTTTACCGGATCCATTCGTAATTTCATTGAACGTTGACGCCCGGCATAAGAACTAACCATACGGACGCCTTCAATAGATTGCAGCCGCTCCTTAATATTGATATTCACAAAATCGGTTATATCTTCCAGGCTTTTACTCTTACTTTGGACAGTTAAAAAAACAAGAAAATCTGCCGGACCAGCTTTTTCAACCACAGTAGGCTCAATATCTGAAGGTAACTGCTGTCGCGATTTTGAAACTTTATCCCTTACATCATTGGCCGCAGCTTCCAGGTCGGCATTCAGATTAAATTCTACTGTAATGATACTTACCTGCTCACGCGAGGTTGAGGAGATTGCTCTGATGCCGTTGGCTTCTGCTATGGCTTCTTCAAGTGGCTTGGTAACCTGTGAAGCGATAATATCTGCACTGGCACCCGGATATACAGTAGTTACAGTAACTATCGGCGAATCGGTTATGGGGTATTCCCTGGTTCCCAGATAGAAGTAGCCCACTATACCAAATAGTATAAGAAGAACTGACATAACGCTGGCCAGAACAGGTCGGCTAATGCTCATTTGTGATATTGAACTCATAGTTAAGTTTAGTTGATCGAAACAATATTTAAAGGTGAACCGGGATTTAATCTTAGCATGTTGCTGGTAATCAGTGTGTCGCCCTGTGCTAGGCCTTTCTGTATGTGGACAAAGACTGCATTCCGTTCGCCCAGTTCAACCGGAACCAAAGTCGCTTTATTGCCTTTAGAGATGTACACACTGTAGCCTTGTGATGAAGGGATCAATGTTTGGTTGGGAATCATTATTGCATCAAAAGAATTCTCCAGTTTGAGTTTAACGCGGGCGCTTTGTCCGGGGAGAAGCTCTGAATTGGGATTTGACCCCAAGGCTCTGATAACCAGGTTGCGGGTAGCATTATCCAGTTTTGATTCTTTTGCGATAACGCGGGCTGTATAAACATTATCGTTTGATTCCACACTGAACCTGAGGACATCGCCTGTTTTAAGATTATGAGTATATTTTTCAGGTACTGCAAAATCAAGTTTGATCTGACTGGCATCCTCAAGGGTAGCTAATGAAGTTCCTGGAGAAACCAATGCTCCGGGGTGAACATTTACTATCCCTATTTTGCCGCTGAAAGGAGCGCGGATATAAGTTTTGTCTATCGCTACCTGCACCTGCCTGATCTGTGCCTCTAGAACTTTTAAATTGGTGAAGCTTTGATCATAATCCTGTTGCATCACTGCCTGGTTATTAATAAGGTCTTTTAATCGAGCTTCGTTAAGCTTGGCGAGCTTTTCCTGCTGACGTAATTGCTCAAGCTGAGCTCTCAGGTCGGCATCGTCCAGCTTAAAAAGCAACTGACCTTTTTTGATATATTTCCCTTCGGCAAAATGAACAGAAACAATTTTACGACTAAGCTCACTCATAATGTTCACTTCCTGATTGGCTTGCAGAGTCCCTGAGACGTCCATCCCTTCATCCAGATGCTCAGGCTTTAGAATTAATGCATCAACCGGCACACCGGGAGCTGCCATAGCTGATGGTGTGGCATTAGCTTTTTGAGAGCCCCGGGTAGTGCAAGCAGACCAAGTGGTGATTATTGCGGCTCCAATGATGAGTATTGGTAAAACCTTGTTTACCGATACTTTTTTTTGCGAGATGATGTTCATAATTATATTGATATATTTGAATGTTTCAATCTATTAAATCTGTTTAATATTAAAAACAAGCATATAAAATCCCTGCAGAGAGAATAACTCTGCGCTTGCTTTTATCTATCCTTGGAATATTTTATTTTATATGATATTTATATATCGACATATTTATATTAATCAATATATAATCTAAAAAAATTATATTTTCAATGTTTCTAAAAATTTAGTGTACTCATCAAGTACTGCATTGTTCAAAATATATTTCATTTCCCTGCCTTCTTTTTCGGCAATAACCAGATCTGCGTCAACCAACTGTTTTATATGATGTGAAATAGATGGTTGAGCTAAATGACTGCTTGTAGAAATTTCTGTACAGTAAAGGCATTCTGCTTTCTTCTTGCATATCTGTTGAAGAATCTTAATCCGGTTTGGGTCACTTAATGCCTTTGATATCCGCTCAACTTTCCTTAAATCCATTTCACTGATCAATTGATACATGCAAATGTATTTATAAATCTTAAATTTTTTTTTCGATTTTAATAAATGACATTTTTTTAACAACATGTAGTGAGACTAATATATAAGGCAGTGTGCCTATCCGGGCGCCCGCACCGGGCTTTCACAGTACTGCATATTGTCCGCGGAAATTTGTAGATTCTTATACCGTGGGTACCGGGATTACGTTTATAGACTACCCGATTATACGGTATGCAGAAGTGCTTTTTAACATATGCTGAAGCTATTTATGAGCTTAACGGATCTATTTCGGATGTGGAGCTCAATGCAAGTATTAATCTTTTACGTAAACGGGCAGACTTGCCAATCTCAGCAATGCTTTTGTTCAGACTAATCGATTGAGTATGCAAAGCGAGCTTCGCCGTGAGCGCAGGGTGGGAGGTGTTCCGGTATAATTATATCTTGTTGCAGGCTTCTGCCAATGGAAGGTTCGATCCCCCAGAAAGATTATGTATGGCCATTGCCAACTAATGAGATAGCAATCAATCCACAATTAAACGCAGAATCCTTTCTGGGAGTAATATAATACATTAACTAAAGACGCAGGGCTTATTCTGAGGAAATAACAGCTGGATTATGATCAGGCAGGGAGGAAAGTACGCTCAAATCAAAAGTATTGAAATCAAAATGCGTTGAGCTCTTTTAGGTGAAAAGTTAAGTTAAGTTGAGAGTAGCGCTCAGGCGCTGCCGCTCTTTAATTGAGTGCACCCCCTCCCGTCAAATGTAATTGTCGATGAAAGGGATCATCATTATTGTAAAGGATTTTAGCTTCAGATCAGTAGGTAATTTGGCTCATCTGGTAACTCACGAGTAAAAATAAACTGAAAAAACAACGTTTAGAAGTAGCCCACACTGGACAAATCTCGAACTATTTTGTGGAAGATTTGAGGCACCTAGTGTTTGCTATTTGATTTAGCTTATATTATCGTATTAATTAGAGAATGCTTAAGACGGTAGGGATGAATCGTATTACGTTGATTGACATCGAGTTCTTTATAGGATGTAAATTGTGAGTCTCGAATATTATATTAAATTTGACTTTCTTTTAAATTGAGACGATAAATGTACTGTTTAAATCTTACCGAGATTATCATCGCCATTATTGGTGCTATAGGGATTACGTCGTTCATTACGGTAAAGATTGTCAATCGTAATTCCGTATCTCAGCGTGGAAACGTTATTCATGGAAGTGGTGATGTGGTGGGAGGAGACAAAACTAGCGGGAACAAGGTATCCCGGTAATGGCAAATTTCGTTAACCAATCAGGTAACACGGTTACAGAAGGGGACTTAGTAGCTGGCAACAAAACAGAGCACCATTACCACACCAAGCCAGACACAAGGCTGTCTAGGTTGTTTAAGCGGCTGGAGAGCGAATTTAAGGACGGCATTCGAAGTGAGAATGTTTCAGACAACTTAAAACGATATTCAGAACCACGCGATATTATAGGCTTGGAGCAAAAGTTGAAGGATGGGAACAAGGAGTATTTAATTGATGATGCGAGCTGGCTAAAGCAAGAATATTTTAAGAAGCTAACAAAGTTTCAGTTTTTTGAATCAGCTCAGGAAATTCATGCCATTCTGTTGGGTATAGTTTTGGAGAGATTTCGAAATATTATCTACCCGCAAATTCGAGAAGAGAATTGTGAGGATAAAGTTGTTCAGAGGGCCATTTCAGAAGAGATAATACAGCCGATATTAAAAGTTGTACAAGAGGAAGGATGTGATGATGTTATGGGTTTAACTTCGACGGACATAGAGGGTATGGTTTACTTTCTTACTGGACAATGTCATATAAAATGGTGTAAAGATGATAGTTTATCACCAGGCGTTTGATTTATACCATACCGTATATCGCATGTTGCAGTTGCTTACATACTTCAACAGGAATGAATACGTGGAGCTGGAACGTCTGCGGATTTGGGATTTTTATCTATTGTTTCCTGACAAGGTTCACTCCATAAAGTTGAGGAGAGATGAAGATGACATTAAGCAACTGCGACAATCTTTCATCATTAAACAAAATAATCCGTATGAAAATGTTATGGATGATCGAAAGATGTTTGAGAAAATCAAATCATATCAGATTACTGCAATTAAATGTTTGGCTTCTTACGGTATCATTAACAAAGAGTTTCTAAGCGAGAATCGAGTAACTATAATTTCGAAAGCTGTCCTTGAAAAATATATGACAAAATTTGAGCCTTTGAGTATTAAGGAACAAAATGTCATTAAATTAATGACGTCACACTTTTATTTTATGACGATGTTTGGCCCAATGGGTTTAAAAGATCGAACCCATTTATTGGAAACTAGGTACGATGCACAGTAATTTATTTTTAAACAGAATGATTGTGTATACCCGTAAGCGGGAGGTCGCTTACGATGAAGTGTTCCATCACGGAGTTAATATTATAGCTGGCGACAATAGCAGTGGTAAATCGACAATCACACATTTCATTTTTTATATTCTTGGGGGAGCCTTTAATGATTGGGTAAAGGAAGCAAAGCAATGCTCAGAAGTTGTCGCCGAAGTGCAAATGAATGAGGCAACTATTACGATACGTCGTGAAATTAATATCAGCCCCGAAACAAAGAAGGCTAATGCTGCTGAACCTATACACATATTCTGGGGGCCATTTGATGAAAGCCAGAAGGCAAAATATACAGATTGGGAGCGGTATGGTTATGTAACTTCTGATACGAAGAAAAGCTTTTCAAATGTTTTCTTTGATCTATTAGATATCCCAATGGTTAAGGGTGATAATAACATAACTTTCCATCAAATTTTGAGACTGCTATATGTGGATCAGGATTCACCGACGAGTTCATTATTCTACTACGAGCCATTTGATACCACTTTAACTCGTGAAACCGTATCTGATCTCCTTTTAGGAGCTTACAACCAAATACTATATGATAGTAAACAACGACTAAACGAAGTTGACGGTGAATTGGATGATTTACGAAAGGAGATTAAAGTCATTCGTCAATTTATTCCGAATGACAATGACCTGCTTCCACCGCATATTAGAACTAGAATTGACAATAAAGAGAAGGAGATCAATTCAATTGAAAGCGAACTGATAGCGCTTACAGAGCAACAGAAGGTTGTTAGATATACCCAGAATACAAAACTCGAATTTGAGAAGCTTAATCAAGCTTCAATAGGCCAAAGGGAAACCGTTATAAAACTGGAGGAACAAATAAATTCACTTAAGTTCGAAATTGATGATTCTAAATATTTTATCGCCGCCTTAGAAAATAAAGTGAAGGCTATCCGGAATTCAATATTAACTCGGGAATTCTTGGGCGAATTTCCTTTAGATTATTGTCCAGAATGTTTGTCTGATCTGAAAAAGCCAGATGCTTCGGGAAGTTGCAAACTTTGCAAGGAAGCTATTGACAGTTCCTTTGGAGTAACTAAAGCTAAGAAGATTGAACAAGAATTAAGCTTTCAAATTAAAGAATCTCGGAATTTGATCGTAGTACGTGAGCGTCAACTCCTTAATGTTAGCACCAAGTTAGAATCAGAAAAAGTTGCTCTGTATCAGCTTCAAGCAAAAGTTAACTCAGCGTTAAAAGATGTTAAGTCAGTCCGCGACGAAAGAATAGATTCCTTGTTTGTAGATAAAGGTTTGATCGAAGGCGAAATACTACAGTTGAGAACTTTGTTAGAGAACGCAGAACTTTATCAAAGTCTTATTGAACGGCGAAAGCTTTTGGAAGACGAGAAAGCCACGCTTTTGAAGCAGATCGATAACATGACCTCTGAGCAAGAAATAAAGAAGGAGTCGGTAAAGAGAACAATCGAAAAGGAAGGTTTATATCTTCTTAATAATGATTTAAAACGACAAGATGACTTTATTGAAGCGAAGCAATTTAATATAGATTTTAGAAATAATCTTGCCTTTATCGCCGACAAAGATGCTAAATATTCAGCGAGCTCGAATTTTTACCTGAAGACCTCTGCTCGGTTCGCAATTTTCCTCGCGTCGCTTCAGAATAACGACATGCGCTATCCTAGATTTATCTTATGCGATAACATGGAAGATAAGGGTATCGAAGAGGGACGAGCTCAAAACTTTCAACATATAATTATTAATGAAGCTGAGAAACAACCTGGCAGTGAATATCAAATGATTTACACTACATCTTTTCTGCCATTAGACCTTTCTGGTACTAGTTATTTGGTAGGTGAATACTACACAAAAGACTCGCCAAGTCTCAAAAACATTGAAAGGGAAACTTCTTTTAGACTAGAATAGCAGATGAGTACAACAGCTAGATGAAGCCCTAAAAGTTTTGCATTAGCTGTGCAGTATTTTAACCATCTATAACAAAATGCAGGGTTGTGATGCAACCGTCAAAAATGTGGCACGTTCGCGCGCCCGTGTCACTCCCACTCTAAGTAAATACCGAGATTCATTGAGTTCTTTTTCTGTTGAATTTGGATGAACCACGGGATTAAAATAATCTTCCCAAATATATACTTCGTCAAACTCTTTGCCCTTAGATTTGTGCAAGGTCATGATGTGGACACCCTTGAACGAATTTTGGGAGGCCATAAAATGTTCCTGCAAAAGCGCGTCTTCGATAGATCCTTTTGCCCCCTGATAGGTTTGAGATAATCGCCATTTTTCAGACAAACGCTCACTTAGTAATGCACCCCTGTTCAACAGTCGCAAATATTTTGCATCCTCAAACACATTCTTCAGATAAGTACTTTCACAATCCTGAAAAAGCTTTCTGATCGCAAGCCAGTCCGCTTCGGGCACCCCGCTCAATATGAGATGGGTCCTTTTATCAATTATGTTAGTCAATTCTGAGATAAACTGCAATCGTATTTTTCCAGTTACTTTTCCCGTTTTTAAATAGGACGATATTGCATTTGTAAACTGAATTGCGGTGTCCGGTACTTTTTCTCCCGTCCTCCCGCGAATATGGTTAATGATGTCAAACGTGGTTGTCTCCAACTGATTAAGTTGCGGTGGTTCCATTAGCCCCGCTATGATAACCCCTGCCAGGGACGGCCCGTTAGGGTCAATGGATACTTCGTGGAAAATTGTAGGCAGACTGGTGCGGGAAGACAAATAAGATGAAACAGAAAGCATCATCTTCTTTGAACGTACTAAAATCGCTATCGACCATTCGTTTCCGAGCCTGGGTTTTAGTCTCTTAATAGCAAGTATGATGCTTAACTTTAAAATTTTATTTGGTTCAGCCCTATTAAAAGGGTACTTGTTAATGATTACATCATTGTAGGTTTTACCTTTATTCTTCGACGATAAGAGATCGTTTCCGAATGCTGTAATGTCTTTACCTGTACTACGATTATTTTCTTTCTCAAAATCGAAAACAGTGGCCGCAAACGTTTCACTATATTCAGCAATCCGCTTAACACTTGCACCTCTGAAATCATAAATTCGTTGCTCAGGATCAGCAAGGGCAATAATTGTACTGTACTTCCCAAGGTGTTTGATAAAATTCCATTCGTGCCCATCTGTATCTTGGAATTCATCCACGACGATTACGGGATAAGCGTCAGTTACTAGTTTTAGAATGCGGTCAGAACGATTAAACAAGTCAGCTGCTGTCCGTGCAAATAGGTCGAACGATAATAGTCCTTTTTCAATAAATAATTTTTCAAGTATTTCTGACCTGGATTCTGCTCCATCAAGTTCAGCCAGATATGCACCAGCCATCGGAGGAGTCAGTAACTGGATACTTCGGTGCGGAATAATCAAGTATGCATAGTTTAGCAGTAGCCTCCAGATGAATCCGTGATAAGTGTTTATCTCTATATTTTTTTGCGTTGGGGTAGTTATTAAAGATTTAGTAGTCTTTTGAATTTGGGTTATCGTTGACCGGGCAAATGATAAAAACAAAACCTTTTGACTCGACGCAATTTTCTTCTCGGCGATAATGTGATTAGCTTTTAATAAGGCAATGGTGGTTTTCCCAGCACCCGGTCCGCCCATTATTAATAAATGGCCATCGGCATTAATCAGCAATTTTCGTTTCTCACATAACTCCATTTTCGCCTTGAATAATGTTAGTGATGGCCTTTACGTGATTCTTAAGAGTTTCTGGCATCTGCTTTATATCACAAAGTGAGATAATTTCGGCAGCACTACCCGCCGCTTTTTGCCAGGTGAGGTAGGTAAATATCGCATCATTAAAATCCTTTTCGTTCATACCTCGAACATCTGCTGCTATTGCGATATGCTGCGGCCAATCTCCAAACCACGACAATTCCTCAGCATAGTTGAGGAGAATTTCTCGATCAGTTTCCTCGATAATTAATCGCTCGAAACCTGGATGCTCGGACTCGTAACAATGCGGTACGGCATTTTGAATTTTTTGAAGTTTGTCGACGCTGCTTTGCTTATCAAATACTGCAAAGGTTTTTTTCCCAAGACCCAAGAAGAAGTCACCGAATATTGGGATGCTTGTTTCGGATTCAGCGTTAAAAATTGCTAGTCCCATTGCCTCAAAAGACATATAATTCCCCGGATCTATTTCGGAAAGGCGCCTTGCAGCGGCAGAATAAGCTGACGCTTCCGTACTGCCTTCAGTAATGAGTATTCGCTTGGCGAGCAACGACTCGGCAAATCTCATTCTAAACTCTTTGCTATACGCTTTCGGCTTAATAGTCGATGGAAATGTGATATGCGAACCTTTCATTATCCCTTTATCGCGCTGTATTAGGACAATGTTCTTAGGGTCAAACTCTTCCAGAACAAATGGCGAATGGGAAGTAAATATTGCTTGTGCGGACTTACCCCTTATGCTGTTAATGATCCGTTTCTGCGTATAGGGGGGAATGGCAATTTCAGGTTCCTCCATAGCAAAAATCACACTTTGCTTTAATTCCGCGATCATTGACAATAAGGCTAAGACCATTGTGTTAATGGTTCCGGTACCCTGATGGTTGAAGGGAACGAAATACCCGTCGGATCCGGTCGACATAAATACTACCAGCGTTTTTCGCAAGTGTTCCCGAGTAAGGTTCGAAACTTTTAAATGTGGATCAGAGCCCCAGTCGGTCGGGACAAATTCTTGCAGTGCCGATTGTACCTTAGACAGTATCTTATTCACTTCATCATCATCTCCGGATTTAACTTCAGTTTCCCTTAGTTGATTCAGTACGTTTTCCCACATCTGCGGCCTTAACTCCTGTATCCGTAAAATGATATCCAGAAGAGACCCTCTTTCTAGGCTTAAAGCTCTGGTGCCAGTTCTAAGTGCACGTAAATACAAAAAGCCACAATCTCGTTTATCGCTCTTATGAAACTTGGTTTTAATGTCAACAGGTGAGCAAAAAAACGTTTCACCGATAAAATCGTCATCCTCTGCGTCATACCTTCCATTAAACGCTACTCTAATGACTTCTTCAATATTATCTTGCTCCAATTGTTCCACAGGTGGAGATTCGATTAGAAGACGATTGTTGATATCCCAAAATTCCAGGTTGTTGCTAAACTTTCTTTTTTGATCGATCGATAAGTCACCGATGATTATCTCAATTTCTATTGGTATGGGATTATTGTCTTCATTGATGTAAACACCATTATAAAAATCGTGCTCATCAATTACGGGTAAGCGGGAAAGCCTATCTGGACCTAATACTAAATCGATAGCCTCCAAAATCGTTGATTTTCCAGCATTGTTATCACCAATAAGCACTGTATGTCCTTCAAAACTAATTTCAGCGTTTTTTATACCTCGAAAGTTTGATGCCTTTACTTTTCTAATTTTCATTTATGATAGGTTTATCGGGTTTAACCAAAGGTAGCCGAAATGTGACAACAGGGACATGAATAATTGAGGCAAAGTGATATAAGTGTTTTATGGTTTTTAGAGACGGCCTTAGTTGGTTAATACAAAATTCGGTCATAGTTCACTAATTCGGCAATCGTCAACTGCAGCAAGATGTATTTTTGTAATACAAAAATGATCTTGCCCGGCCTCCGAAGTCTGCCGGGGAGAAAGGCTTCGGAACTCGCCTTTCTCTGAAACTATTACCTAAATAATTTCATACCAGTGGGTAGAAACTTGTAAAGCCCAGCGCTTAACCCTTGGCAATTTTGGCTTAAACGTTAGTCTTATGCCAAGGAAAAAGAAGGAGAATCAGGAAGAGTTACTCAACCGCATTCTCATACTACGGTTAACTGATGAGGATTACAAAAAGCTCGAGACACTTACTAATGAGACTACAAGTCACACAGTAAGTGAAGTAGCCAGAAAAATCCTCTTCAAAGAAAAAATTAACTACTTGTACCGGGACGTTACCATGAACGGTCCAATGGAAGAGCTAGCCTCCATTAGGAAGGAGTTACGCGCAATCGGTGTCAACATCAACCAGATCACAAAGGCATTTCATACCACAAGCGATCCAAACAGGAAGTATGTCCATTCTATCCAGGCGTTTAATAAGAACCAGTTAATTGACGAAAAAGTAGATAGGTTATTAGAGATTGTTTCGCAGCTCGCCTTAAAATGGTTGCAAAAGTGAGAAGCGGCAAAAGCATACGTGGGATTTTGCACTATAATGAACACAAAGTACAGTCAGGTACGGCGCAGCTGATTTTAGCCAGCCGATTTATTTCTGATATTGAAAAACTCTCATTCCAAAATAAATTATATCGCTTTGAGAATATAACCTCCTTAAACGAACGAGTTAAAACTAATGCGTTGCACATTTCTTTAAATTTTGATCCAAGCGAAAAACTAAGCCAGGAGCAGCTTCAAAATATTGCGTCAACCTATATGGATAAGATAGGATTTGGCGAGCAGCCTTTTTTGGTTTACCGTCACACGGATGCCGCACATCCGCATATCCATATAGCTACTATTAATATAAAAGCAGACGGGGAACGAATCGACATACATAATATAGGGCGGAATGAATCGGAACAGGCTAGAAAGGAGATCGAAGAAGAATTCAATCTTATTAAAGCAAGTACCCGAAATAAACAGGAAGAACCATTAAAGCCCATTAATCTGGGAAAAGTGGTTTATGGGAAATCTGAAACCAAAAGAGCAATTACCAATACGGTAAATGAAATTGTCCGATCTTACAGATTTACATCCGTAGCTGAATTAAATGCTATCCTTCAGCAATTCAATGTAATTGCAGATCGGGGCAGTGAAGTTAGCCGAATGTATGAAAACCATGGCCTGATCTATAGCCTCCTAAATAACGGAAATAAAATGGGCGTGCCCATCAAGGCCAGCACTATCTACGGCAAGCCTACCCTTAAAAATCTGGAGCCGAAGTTTGAGCAAAACAAAGAAAAACGCAAGCCTTACAGGATACCCCTTCGCATGGCCATCGATAAGACTATGTCCAAGCAAGCCCTGACTAAAGACACTTTCAAACGTTTGTTGAAAAATGAAAGCATCGACGTGATCTTCCGGCAAAATGACCAAGGCATTACTTATGGGCTTACTTTCATCGATCATCGCAATAAAACAGTTTTCAATGGCAGCGACCTAGGAAAAGCTTACAGCGCTAAAGCGATTACAGAAAGATTTATAAAAGAGGACAAGCACCCTGATAAGCTAGTTCCCACAAATCCCAAGCCCGAAGTCATGGCACCCAAACCTGATTTACTCTCAAAAGATTCCAATAATTTATTGGAAACGCTTCTGAGCAAACCTGAATACGATGGCAGTCCATTACTACCCAGAAAGAAGAAAAAGAGAAGACGAGGTTTCAGAATGTAAAAACAACTAGCAATGCAAACAGGCGAGGATTTACAAGGGCTACGCAAGATTATTGACTTTACCAGGCTGTTAAGTATATCGGTACTGGTCATTCATTTCTATTTCAGATGTTATGTCGCCTTTAGGGACTGGGGTCTAAATGCAGATATTATTGATAGTGTCTTAAATAACGTAGCAAGGTCTGGGTTATTTATTGGGAGCTTCAAACCTAAGCTTATCGCCATTATTCTATTGGCTGTTTCCCTTTTTGGTGCAAAAGGAAAAACGGATGAAAAGATCAATTTAAGGCTGGCTTCTACCTATATTTTTATCGGCTCACTGCTCTATTTCGTCAGTGGATTGTTCCTGAAAATTGCCCTTCAAGCTACTACCCTTGCCGCACTATACATAGGAATTACTGCTACGGGTTATCTGCTGGCTTTAAAAGGTGGTGTGATGCTCTCAAGGCTGTTAAAGATTAAACTACAAAAGGATATTTTTAATCGAGAGAACGAAACTTTCCCGCAGGAGGAGCGATTGCTTGAAAATGAATTTTCCGTGAACCTGCCTGCTATATATATGTTAAAAGGTAAAATTCGTAAAAGCTGGATCAATATTATTAATCCATTTCGCGCTTTACTTGTAACCGGTACGCCCGGATCGGGAAAATCGTACTTTGTAATCAGGCATGTAATTGAGCAACATATCAGAAAGGGATTT
>DASWTL010000286.1:0-6957 GCA_036402155.1 Sphingobacteriaceae bacterium
TCGCCTGATATTCACAGCGCTCGGACCCTTCTTCCCTTCTTCGACATCAAAGCTTACTTCATCGCCTTCACGCAATTCTTCTGAAATAGCAGATACGTGAACAAAAACATCCTTACCATTTTCATCGGTAATAAAGCCAAAACCTTTGGCCTGATTGAAAAATTTTACTTTACCAGTTGGCATAATTTTATTGATTAATGATTTTAGAATAAACCCAAACTGTGCAAAGTTGTTTTAGCTTTTAATGATTTGAACACATCTGCTAAAAGTATACTAAGGACGATATATCAAAATATTAAACTTAAAATGAAAGCAGTTGTTACCAAATAACTTAATTATAAAGCAATGAAAGCAACATTTTTATTTTTGGTGGTATTATTTACAGCATGCGCTGATAATAGAAAAGAACTAACAAATGTTTCGCAGGGAATGAATAAGCAGGAAGTTGTCCAGGCTATTGGTGAGCCATCCCGCAAGAACAACCTGGAAATTGCCGAACTTTGGGTTTACCCAGAATATGATAAAACGCTGATTTTCCGTGCGGATACAGTCTACGATATCGTAAACTCTTCAACAGTTCAACTGGATTCAATAAAATCTTCATTTAAAGACCTCGGGCAAGGAATTAAAAAAGAAGCGAAGAAGGTTGGTCGCAAGCTTGATACTGTGGGTAAAAAGCTTGAGGGTAAATTTGATAATGATACCAGCGAGAATAAAAGGTGATTTTAAATACGTTCATACGCCGCTCTGATAAAATTCATTACCCCGTAACAGATTAATCCTAGAGCAAGGGCGGCTAACAACCACGTACCAAACGGGCCTTCTTTAATAAACTCAAAAGCTGAAGAAGTATCCCCTGCCTCACTTGATCTTTGATGAAATGCAGCTTTAAAAAACAGGAAGGAAATGATCAGCCACACCAACCCCCTGGATACATAACCTACCTTGCCGGCACGTAATAAAGATGCCGACACATCTCTTTCAAGTTCCTGGGAATTGATATGTTTTTTATATTTCTCAGAAAAGCCGTAAATTATCTGATATATCCCCATTCCGGCCATGATAGCGGCAATTATTGCTACAAGCCATTGCCCTCCAGGTTTATTAAGTAAATCACTTACCATCTCCTGCCGGGAATTCCCACCTGAACCTCTGTTCCCAAGTAAAATATTAGCAGCCAAAAGACAAATAGCCAGGTAGGTAAGACCGCTAAAAAAATAACTAAATCTTTTTCCATATCCCCGGGCATCATCATTCTTATTGCTTGTGTTAAAAAAGCTCTGAACAAACCGCCAAATAGAATAGCAAACTAACCCAAGCGTAATAACACCAAGTAAAATCTTGCCGTAGGGCTGTTCAAGAATCAGCTTAAAAACACCTTGCTTATCATTATCCACGTTTGCAGACCGCAATTGAAATGCAACCATAAAAGCAAGCAAGCCTACCAGACAATACACTATTCCCTTAGCTATAAGACCTGTTTTAGCAATAAAGGATATCCAGGGAGAACGCTTAAGTTTTGCTTTTATACTCATAATCTAACAATGGCAATGTGAATAGGGTATCATTCAGCAATTTTTTTATTTCAAAGTATACTGATAAAAAAACGGCATTAAAGAAAAACTCTAATGCCGTATCAGGAGACCTGGTACTATACCTCCTGCTTTCGGGTTGAAGAGTGATAAACCTTATACTCTTCTCCTTCTGCGTAATGTTTAAAATTAATAATGTCTTCTCGTACCATATTTTCAAACATGCCATTAAACAAGGATGCAATTCCCCTGCCTAACTGGCCTGCAGGAGGAAAATAGCTTATCTCTACATACAGTTCGGTACCTGAACCATCTGCGGCGTCGTTAAACTCTATTTTTCCTGCATTATCTATCATGGAGCCCTCAATAGAATGCCAGCCGATATATTCATTCTCCTCTTCACGGGTTATTTCAGCATTCCAGCTAACTTTTACCAGTGGTCCGGGAACATTGGCGGTCCAATGTGACGTTTTATCATCCTTGACCTTAACCGCAGCTATATGTTTCATAAATCGCGGAAGATTTTCCAGGTTTCGCCAGAAACTATAAACTTCCTCTCTGGGAGCATTAACAATAAATCGTTCCCCAATCGTTATGGCTTCAACATCAGTACTATTTTTCCCGATCTTACTATAAACCGGACAAACGCCTGTTGCACCACGATATAATAAAAGTCCTCCTACACCTGCTTCCTGCAAAGCAATAAACGGATGCTTTGCCAAATTGGCAACCGCTTTATAAAAAATAAATGCACCTGCGGCAATAGAAATAATCCGTTCAGCTGTATTTACATTTGCGTTCTCATTTTCCTGCCATACTTTATCTTTTAAAGTGTTCAGGTCCGATGTTACTGATCCCATCATAGTTTTCGTTTTTATAGGTTTAGTTGAATAACAAAAATTGCTGTACTGTGTTTCCCCATACACTGTTTTTAACAGCCCGGGGATTTAGGCAATCAATTTTGTATTATATTTCGGAGATTTGCAGTTCCTGACCAACATGGTAATATGAAAGATTTTAAAAAATATTTTTTTATTCCTGCATCTCCAGAGGATGTATATTTAGCCCTGACCACTGAATCTACTATCCGTTTATGGACAGGTGATAATGCCGAAATGACTGCTGAACCAGGCACGGAGTTTTCTTTATGGGATGGAAGTATTTCCGGAAAGAATCTTGAATTCGAACCGGGAAAGAAAGTTGTACAGGAATGGTACTTTGGCGACCAGGAAGAGCCATCAATTGTAACAATAAAGCTTCATCCGGATAAAAATGGAACCTCGGCTGAGCTTCGCCATACCAATATTCCTGATGAGGAATATGACGATATCACTGAAGGATGGAATGATAGTTATTTTGGTTCCCTGATTGATTTTTATGAGGATTGAAAAGTTAATTTTATTTTGAAGCCTTACTGTCTGTATTCTCTGGCATAATTTCTTCACCTAAATTATAGATGAAAAAAGGATGGGCATATCCTGCTTTTTCCAGAATAGGCATGGCCACATTGAATACCTTAACACCATGGGCTGTTTCACCCTGCAATTCACCAACATGAGCATGACCATGAAAGGCAGCAGTCACCTTGCGCCTGTCAAGCGGTTCAGACAATCTTGAAGATCCTAAGAAGGGATATATTTGTTCCGGTTCGCCTACAACGGTTGATTTAATAGGTGAATAATGCAGAATAGCTATTTTAGGAACGTTTTCATGTTCTGAGTCTAACCTGGCCAGGGCTCTTTCCAGATGCAATGCCTCATCTACAGCTTCCTGGACAAATGTTTTCATGGCACCTTCTCCGAACATGGATAACATGTAATTATCAAATCCTCCTCCAAATCCTTTAACACCGGCAAACCCAACCCCGCCTAATATAATTGCTTCACCATCAAGCACATGAACATTTGCATTTTGTACAACCTGCCTGATAAGTTTATGCCGCCCTTTTTCATGATCATGATTTCCAAGCACGGCCACAACCGGTACTGTACAGGCTTTTAACTCTTCAGCCAAAACCTGCGCTTCCACCTCATCACCTGTATCTGTAAGATCACCGCAAATAATCAGGACATCAGCCGACCTTGAAATTTCCCTAAAATAGGCTGTCCATTTTCCTGTATCTGTTTCTTTAACATGAAGATCTCCAACGGCCGCTATTTTCGTGATCTTTTTATCCATAACTAAACGGTTTTAATAGTACATACTTTATAGTTCCACTCTTTAATATCAACCTCATATTGAGTTTGATCAATGATCGGACCACGGCAAACATTTTCAACAGGCGATGGAAGATCATATTGTGCATTTGCCCGGCCCATAAGCTCATCAAATAACCATTTCGGAATTATCTCATGGAATTCTGAAGGATAAACAAATTGAAATCCAAGCATTTGAATTAAAAGCAAATGCCAGTGTTGATCCAGCCTGAACAACAGACGTTTCCAATCCAGTTTCTTTCCATATTTTAAAAGAATATGATTTACATCAGCGCCATCATAGCGTTCACGGTTCTGAACATATATTTTGCACCACACTAACTCTTCTGCCGGAAGAAACTTAACCGGCAATCCTGCAAATTTACCTTTAGTTGCATGCTGATACCATGAATCATCAACCGTACAGATATTATTCACTGTATCAAAAATGATATCTATAAAATAGTCGCCTTTAAAAACCTTTGCCAGCCACCGAACATCGGTCATCTCGGTTTTATATCCGTTCTCGGCAAAATGCTTCATAATTTTAGGGTATTCACTGGGTTTACAGAAAATATCCAGATCCTTGGTATCGCGGTAAATACCGGTATAATGTTTCATGGCAAACCCGCCCCCGATCATAAAATCAGACCCGCTTGCATTTAATAATTCTACTGCTTCTCTATAAAATGATCTTGCGGTATCAGTTTCTTCTTCAGTTTTCTTCATGTATGTTAAGGCTGAATGCCAATGTCTCAATAACCCCAACGAATGATATTCTGTTTGATCATGTCACAAAATCACTGGTCAAGCATCCTTAAACATAATTTTAAACCATCCGGTGAAATAAATGTTAAACGTTTATAAAAAATCTCCTTTAAATGAAACGCCACCTGAATACCGCAAAAACAGGTATAATATTTTTAATAATCACGCTACTGGCATCTATTTCAGTCGCACAGCAAACTACCAAAGTTGATATTAATGTTGATGAAAATGCAGATAGTGGCATACTTACCGGGAGCCCATGGCTATGGCTCCTGTTTATTGCAATTTTCATAATAGTAATTGTAGTCTTAACAAGAGGTCGCCGAGACTCCTGAAAATACCCTGCATCTGCACATATACTATGAATACTCATATGCCGGTATATCGATATGTACCGGCATCGTTTTTAAATCTGGTTTATCAGTTCTGACAGAATTTGCAGAAAATTAGTACCTTGCAATTTTCTTAATAGAAACATTTGACATTTCAGGATTTTAATTTCGACGAACACCTATTTGAAGGCCTAATGAGTATGGGGTACCGTGAACCTACTCCGGTGCAGGCACAGGCAATACCACTCATCATGGAAAATAAAGATCTGATAGCATGTGCCCAAACCGGGACAGGAAAAACAGCGTCTTATCTTTTACCTTTATTAGATGATATAGCAAAAGGAAACAACAGGGATAATATTACTACCCTGATTCTTGCTCCCACCAGGGAATTAGCACAGCAAATAGATCAGCAGGCTGAAGGGCTTGCTTATTTTACAGGAATAAGTTCGGTTGCCGTTTTTGGAGGAGGAGACGGGAGCATCTATGAACAACAACGCCGCGCATTACGCGACGGTGTTAATATTATCATTGCAACGCCGGGCAGACTTATTGCTCACCTGGTATCCGGAATTGTAAATCTGAACCATCTGCAGCACCTTGTACTGGATGAAGCAGACCGGATGCTGGATATGGGTTTTCAGGAAGACATCATGCGGATCATCAGCTATTTGCCTAAGAAAAGGCAGACGCTATTGTTTTCCGCTACCATGCCTCCCCGGATTCGCACGCTTGCCAAAAGTGTATTGCATAACCCTGAACAAGTAAACCTGGCTGTATCACAGCCGGCAGCGGGGATAACTCAACAGATCTATAAAGTATTTGATGAGCAGAAAATTCCGCTGATCACGAGTTTGCTTCAGGATGCCAATTATTCAAGCGTAATCATATTCGCCTCTACCAAAGAAAAAGTAAAAGCGCTGTATAAGGCACTTAAAACCACCAAGGTACAAGTAAAGCCTTTTCATTCAGACCTTGATCAAAATGAGCGGGAAGAGATTCTCAGATCATTCAAAAACAGAAAGCTTCAGGTCTTAATCGGCACTGATGTTCTTTCACGGGGCATTGATGTAGAAGGAATAAGTCTGGTGGTTAACTTCGATGCACCTTCAGACCCTGAGGATTATATTCACCGGATAGGAAGAACCGCACGGGCAGAAACTACAGGAACTGCAATTACATTGATCAATCACAGGGATATTCGCAAGTTGGCTAATATCGAGGGTCTTATCGGCAGATCTATCGAAGAAATTCCATTGCCTGAGGCACTAGGTCCAGCTCCGGAATTTAAAGCACATGCGTCTCAGGGTAAAAAGAACAACAACCGAAAGAAATCATGGCGTCCCAAAAACCGGAACGACAAGAAACAGGCATGATGTTGTAAATTAATTGGCTTACTTCTTTACGCCCTAAAATGCGCATTATCCAGCCTGACTCCATTGTATTCTGGGCAACGAGATGTCCGGGAATTAACCTGCAAACCTTACGGTTAGTACTGATTAACTCCCGGGTTTACCTATCTACTGACCCCCTGGTTGTAATAACTAGAGAGAGTTAAGATTGAGAACTCAATAGCTATAATATCTCAAATTATTTAGCAAGCTCGATTACACCGCAACCTATCCTTGAGCCTGCATTACCTGTTGGTTGAGTTACGTAATCATCAACGCCGTTATGCACTATAATTGCTTTGCCAACAATATCATTAGATGCTCCGGTTCCTATACTCCATTTTTCAGTTATAATTTGCATAGATCCACGACCGGATTGATTAAGAGTTATATTTCCAATATCTCCTAAGTGATGCTGACCTGAACCCCAACGGCCGTGCGGCTCATTGGTAGGATTCCAATGACCATGTGCATCATTCCCTGAATTACCGCAATCGCCATGTTCATGAAGATGTACAGCTACACTTTGACCGGCTTTTGATGGAAAAGAAACAGATACATTCATTACCACTTTCCCGTCCTGCTGCTTAAAGGTTATTGTACCATTACCCGGCGTTTGAGTACCTGTAGCTGAAATTGATCCTTTTGCCTGTTTTGCAGAAGATGCCGGAGTACGTGTACTGGAGCATCCAAATAGAAAAGCAGATAACATCAATATCATTGCGCCTGGAAAAACTGG
>DASWTL010000287.1:0-34254 GCA_036402155.1 Sphingobacteriaceae bacterium
ATACGCTCAAGATCCTTTACGAGATCATGAAATTTATCATATAATGCTTCGCCCTCCTTAGCTCTCCTTAAGGCATTTTTATTCTGATATTCATATTTCCAGATGCTGGAAATAGTTCGCAGGGTTGCAAGCAATGTCGACGGGCTTACAATTACTATATTGCGTTCAAAAGCGTCAGTGAATAAGGTATTGTCATATTGCGTGGCCATAGAAAAAGCCGGCTCAACGGGCATAAAGAGCAGTACAAAATCCAGACTTTTGAGATTATAAAGGCTTTGGTAGTTCTTTTCTCCAAGACCCTTAATGTGCCTTCTTATGGAGGCGATGTGATTTTTTAAACAAACTGATTTTTCAAGATCATCATCGCATGAAAAATATCGCTCGAAGTCAACCAATGACACCTTGGAATCAATAACAATCCGTTTTTCATCAGGTAAGTTAATTATTACGTCGGGTTGATAACGCTTTCCATCTTCTGAATGATGGCTTTGCTGAAGAAAATATTCCCTGTTTTTTACAAGTCCTGATTTCTCCAGAATGGTTTCCAGTATAAGTTCGCCCCAATTACCCTGGGTTTTGGTTTCGCCTTTTAATGCATTAGTAAGATTGGTAGCATCGGCACTCAGTTTAATATTCAGGTCACTGAGCGTTTTTAACTCTTCCCGAAGGCTTATTTTATCTCGTAACTCTTTATCATATGCTTCCTCCACCTTCTTTTCAAATGTTTTGATCTGTTCTTTTAAAGGCGACAATAAACCATCCAGATTGATCCTGTTCTTTTCAGTAAATTCAATAGACTTTTCCTTGAGGAGTTTTTCTGCAATATTCTCGAATTCAGAGGTTAGCTTTTTCTGAAGATTTTCTATTTGCTCTTTTTGTTCTCTTATTTTTTCTTCACGGGATTGATAATAACTTTTTAAACTCTCGTTACTTCTGGACAGCTCAAAATGTTTATTTCGTTCAACCTTCACTTCTTCAAGCAACCTTATTTTTTCTTCTTCAAGCAGTTTGACTTTTTCTTCAGCCCGTCCGGAAGCAATTCTTAAGTTCTCATTTTGTTCCTTGAGCTCCTTGTTAACAATAGAATGTCTTCCGGAATTCTGTTTAAATATTATTAATGTAATTACTAAAATTACCAGACACACTAAAATTAAAATCCACTCCATTACTAAATTTTTTATCAAAAATAAGTTAAAATATTTAGTTAGCGTAATGGTGATAATATTGCAGTATTTAGTGTTTTCTAAGTCCTTTTGCATGAATAATTGTCATGTTTTTAAATGAAAAACCAGAAAATGTAATCCTTAAGTCTTATAATGTTAATATTTGGTTCCGAATTTTTCTTCGGAATGCTTTTTGAATGTATATTTACTAAAATCTTAAAATATGGGACTTTTATTATTTATTGGTATTGCCATAGTTAGTTTCATCGTGCAATGGCGTTTTAAGAATAAGTTTAAACATTATTCTGAAATGCCCCTGGCTTCTGGAATGACCGGCCGGGACATAGCAGAAAAAATGTTGAATGACAATGGTATTTATGATGTTAAAATATTAGAGGCTGAAGGACGTCTTTCAGATCATTATAATCCGGGAGATAAAACCGTAAATCTGAGTCCGGAGGTTTATCATGGACGTAGCATAGCTTCAGCCGCTGTAGCATCACATGAATGTGGTCATGCTGTACAACATGCCAAAGCGTACTCATGGCTGCAGTTCAGGTCATCTATGGTGCCGGTTGTGAGCATTGCCTCTAACCTGTTGCAGTATGTTTTCATGCTGGGTATTTTAATGGCAGCCAGCAGCATGGGATATACTTTATTATTAATTGCATTCGGAGCAATGGTGGTTGTAACATTATTTAGTGTTGTTACTTTACCGGTAGAGTTTGATGCCAGCAACCGTGCTCTGGCATGGTTAAATAATAATCGTGGTATAATGCAAACTACAGCCGAACATGAAGGATCAAAGGATGCGTTATGGTGGGCAGCAATGACCTATGTAGTAGCGGCATTGGGATCAATTGCCCAGCTTTTATACTTAGCGATGATGCTATTCGGTGGCCGAAGCAATGATTAATTGAAAATATAAGATAAAAAATAAAGGTCCAATGAACTCAAATTCACTGGACCTTTTTTATGAACAAAAAATCAGATTAATTTAATTTATAAGGTGCTATAAGCTGAAACTCCGGAATATTTACATTGAACTCGCTATTGTCTACAATCCGTTTCATATGGTAAAGTCCTTTCATGGTACCCATATCTGTTTTCAGATTACATCCCGATACATACTCATGGCTTTCACCCGGCTCTATAACAGGTTGTTGTCCAACAACACCTTCGCCTTCTACCTCTCTGTGGACTCCGTTTGAATCAAAAATTTGCCAGTGGCGGCGAAGCAGCTGCACACTGTATTCACTTAGGTTTTCTATATGAACCTTATAGGCGAACATAAAGTGCTCATTCACCGGGTTCGAATATTCTGGCTGGTAGATAGTTTCTACCGTTACTTTTACGCCATCAGTAATTTTTGCTACCATAGCTGATTTTTTTTCAATTTAGAAATTATTTCCAAAAATCAAGCCAACTCGATTTCGAAATTTTCTCGTATACTATTTAATACGTAATGAATGTCCTTAAGGTTTTCCAGAGATACCAATTTCATTCGATATTCTTTAAAGTTGGGGATGCCTTTAAAATAATTGGAATAGTGGCGCCGCATCTCGAAAATACCCGTTTTTTGGCCTTTCCACTCAATTGACTTATCAAGATGGGTTTTACAAACGTCAACACGTTCATTAATTGTAGGTCCAGGTAATAGCTCGCCTGTCTTAAAATAATGTTTTATTTCGCGAAATATCCAGGGGTAACCGATGGCAGCTCTTCCGATCATTATTCCATCCACTTCATATTCCATACGCCAGTTAATGGCCTTTTCTATTGAATCAACATCGCCATTCCCAAACACAGGTATCTGAATACGCGGATTACGCTTTATTTCTCTGATTAAGGTCCAGTCTGCATGTCCTTTGTACATCTGAGCACGGGTTCGGCCATGAATAGTTAATGCCTTTATTCCAACATCCTGAAGCCGTTCGGCAACCTCATATACATTTTTAGTGTTATCATCCCATCCCAGACGGGTTTTAACGGTAACAGGAAGGTGTGTAGATTTAACTACAGCTTGTGTCATTGCAACCATTTTATCAATATCCTGCAATAAGCTTGCACCAGCTCCTCTGCAGGCTACATTCTTAACCGGACACCCATAATTGATATCAATAAGGTCAGGATTAACTTTTGAAGCGATTTCAGTGGCCTCGCGCATCGAGTCAATATTACTTCCGAAAATTTGAATCCCAATCGGACGTTCGTACTCAAAAATATCCAGTTTCTGACGACTTTTTGCTGCATCCCGGATCAATCCCTCCGAAGAAATAAATTCAGTATACATCATATCCACCCCGTTCGCTTTGCAAACATACCGGAACGGAGGATCGCTCACGTCCTCCATGGGTGCGAGCAGTAAAGGGAACTCACCTAAATCTATATTTCCTATCTTAACTGACATTAACTATCTTCAACGCTGTATTTTTACCGATATTTTAATCTGCAAATTTACAAATAATCTATGAGGCAGGGACATACAATAACAGAGAACCATCCGGTAATATCATTGCTATATCTGGTGATGCTGGCTCTTGGTGGGGCCATCACTTTTTCTGCAATCGGCGTGGCGGTGGGAGCCCTGATTTATGGTTTGCCTGAAAACTTACTTACCGGTGAAACTAATCTAACCCAGGCTAATGAACTTGGTTTTATGAAAATATTGCAGATATTTTCTTCTGCCGGACTATTTCTTCTGCCACCACTTGTATTAGCCAGGATAGAGAGCAAAACTCCCATGCAGTGGTTAAAATTTAATAATTCCTTATCATCATTGCTGATCTTGCTGATCCTTGTTCTCATGCTTTCCGGGAATCCTGTACTTGAGCTGATTGTTGAATTGAATAAAGCAATGAAGCTTCCGGAGTTTTTACGTGATGTTGAAGCATGGATGCTGGCGAAGGAAAAACAGATGGAGATACTAACAAAGCAATTGCTTGTAATGAATGATTGGAAAGATCTTTCTATAAACCTGCTAATGATAGCAGTATTACCTGCGATAAGTGAAGAATTGTTTTTCAGGGGGTGCGTTCAACGGTTGTTTACAAAATGGGTAAAAAATTATCATGCAGGTATCTGGATAACAGCAATTATTTTCAGCGCTATTCACATACAATTTTATGGGTTTTTCCCACGCATGTTTTTAGGGGCATTATTCGGATACCTTCTTATATGGACCGGAAATATCTGGTACCCTATTATTGCGCATTTTGTGAATAATGGTGTTACGGTAATAGCAGCGTATGTTTATCAGAGACAGGGTAAATCTCTGGATGAATTTGAGACTGCAACTCAAGTAGGCTGGCCTGTATACCTTGGCAGTGCAGTTATTTTAACCGGCTTGCTCATGTTTTTCAGACAAAGTGCCTTAAAATTGCAGGAGAAAAATGAAGCAGGACTGGATTAAGATCTATACTTCTAATGACTTTTATAAATCCGAGTTGGTTAAACAGGCTTTGATCGATAATGAGATCGATGCGGTAATTATGAACAAACAGGGTTTCCCTTACCAGATTGGTGAAGTAGAAGTTTATATCAATGGGTTACATTTTCAGCAGGCCATTGAAATTATTATAAAAAACGAATTATAATGCGTACCAGAGCTATTACGGGTTTCTTTTTTGTGGGAGTAATGTTGGCCTCCATTTTATTTGGCGAATATGCATTTACGGTGTTCTTCCTGATCCTGGGTCTTTTATGTACCGAAGAGTTCTATAAACTGATTCAAACAGAAGCTGTAAAACCTCAAAAAAGATGGGGACTGGCCTTGCTTATAAGTATTTATTTACCATTAAGCCAGCACTACTCACAGGGGGAGAGTATGAAGTATGTACTCATCTGTATTCCGGTAGCTGTTCTGATTATTGTGGCAGAATTGTACAGAAAACATACTAACCCTTTTCATAATATAAGCTACACGCTATTCGGGGTTTTATATGCCGGAGTTCCCTTCTGCTTCTTCTACATACTCGCTTTTACAGATGGTAACTATTCTACGCATTATCCGCTCGCATTTTTAATCCTTTTATGGTCAAGTGATACAGGAGCATATCTATTTGGAATAAACCTGGGAAAACATCGTTTATTTGAACGTCATTCTCCAAAAAAATCCTGGGAAGGATTTATTGGGGGCATGATCACAAGTATCGGCGCCGCGGCCATAATCAGCTTTTATTTTTATGAATTAAAGATGGTGGAGTGGATCGGGATGGCTGTTATTATTGTAACTGCCGGAACTTTAGGTGATCTGTCAGAATCCATGCTTAAACGAAGTATGTCGGTTAAGGATTCAGGGCATCTTTTGCCCGGACACGGTGGGTTATTGGATAGATTTGATGGGTTGCTGCTTGCCTCGCCTATGGTTTTTGTATATTTGCAACTGGTCAGACTTTCCTGATCACGTACACCGGTATCTTTTGAGTGTTTTATAAACAATGCATCGAAACAACTGTTTCCTGAGATGCCACAGCCGGATATGAAATGATTATGAATGAACCTCCATTAAATAGAGAATCAGAATCTAACCCAGAAGAAGAGGTAATTAAAAAAGACCGGTCATTACTGTATATCGGTCTTGTATTAGGATCTATAGTACTTATCATGGCTTATTTAGCTCTTTTTGTTGATGATGTAAATGGCTTATTCAGGAAAAAGGTTGTTCTTCAGGAAACATCAACTGTATCTGAACAGCTGGATGAGAGCTTAAACAGGAATGATTCAGAGATAAGAAGTTCATTGGTAAAATTTATACAAGCCTTTTATTACGATCAGCAAAAGGGTTACTTCGATCCTCCAAGTTATTTTGCAAACATTACCCAAACGTATTATAAATTTCATAACCTAACTCACCAGCGATTGCGTGAGCTTCATCAAAAAAGACTTTCAGAGATGCAGAATCTGAAGCAAAACTGGATAGTGTCGTCCCTTGACTTTGATCACGATGAACAACAACGCCTTGTAGCTACATATTGGGTTCGGGTAAATTATCTTCAGACATTAAAGAATGCTAATGAGTCTGCTGATATCAAGCATGAAATGATAATTAATGAAGATGGAAAGATCGTGTCGTTGCGCGAACTTGAAGTCAAAAATTTTTCATCAGAACCAGTTCAGGTGATTGTTGAAGACAGCTTATTAACTGATGAAGTGGAAATACCTGTGGATGCGTCAGAAATTCCTGAGGCAGGGAAAGTTCAGCATGCTGAAACCGGCGGACGGTATGAGGGCCGGGTTTATGATCTCGGCTCAGTGGAAACCGCTCCTGAATACCCAGCAGGCCAGCGCGAACTGGCCCGTTTTATAGCTTCAAACATACATTATCCTGCCAAAGCCAGATTAAATAAGGTGCAGGGGAGGGTGTACGTGAGCTTTGTTGTAGAGCGAAACGGCGATATAAACGGCTTACAGGTGATTCGTGGAATAGGCAGTGGGTGTGATGAGGAGGCCATTCGCTTAATAAGGAGCACTGCGCCATGGAAGCCTGGTACAGTTGGCGGTAAGCCGGTAAGAACTGCATTTACAATTCCGGTAAATTTTAAACTTTAATTACGCCATTTCAGGTTCTGTAATTTCCTGCAAAAGTTGTATTGCTTCATCAAGTGAACTTACATATTCAATTGCAAGCCGGAGTGTATTTTTTACCTCTTTTAAATTGCATCGTCCGGCATGTGACTGAACGAACTGCAGCAGCTTTGAAAACTGCTCGGTTTCATAATAGCCCGATTGCTTATCCGGAATAAAATATCCTTTCAGTGTATTCTTCTTCAGGGATATCTTTTCAAAACCAATCGCTTTTCCTAACCATTGAAGTTTTAATGTATTTAACAACTCTTTAACCTGGCGTGGAACCGGTCCAAACCGGTCATGGAGTTGTTTTGAGAATTCCTCGAGCTGCGATTCATTCTCCAGTTTTGAAAGATCAGTATAAAGGTTATAGCGTTCAGTAATATTGGTAACATAGTCATCCGGAATTAACACTTCCAGATCCGTATCAACCTGTGTAAATGAAATAAACGGCCTGGGCTTCTCATCAGTAAACAGGTCTTTAAACTCATCGTCCTTGAGCTCCTGAATAGCTTCATCAAGTATTTTGTGATACATTTCGAAGCCGATCTCAGCAATAAAACCACTTTGCTCTGCCCCTAAAAGGTTTCCGCTGCCCCGGATATCAAGATCACGCATAGCCACATTAAAACCGCTGCCCAGATCAGAGAATTCTTCAATAGCACTTAATCGTTTTCGGGCTTCATTGGTAAGTGTGGATAATGGAGGGCTCAATAAATAGCAGAATGCTTTCTTGTTCGACCTGCCAACACGTCCGCGCATTTGATGCAGATCACTGAGCCCGAACATATGGGCATGATTTATAATGATCGTATTAGCATTAGGAATATCTAATCCCGCTTCAATTATGGTGGTAGCTACCAGAACGTCAGCTTCTCCATTAACAAATTTCAGCATAACATCTTCCAGTGCATCGCCATCAAGCTGCCCATGTGCTATTCCTATGCGTGCGTTAGGAATAAGTCTCTGTATCATTCCACCAAGCTGCGGAAGATCCTGTACCCGGTTATGTATGAAGAATACTTGTCCGCCACGACCAATTTCGAACTCAATAGCATCATGAATTAATTTTTCATTAAAAACATGCAATTCCGTTGTAACGGGCTGTCGATTTGGCGGAGGGGTGCTTATAATGCTCAGATCACGCGCTCCCATTAATGAGAAATGCAGAGTCCTCGGAATAGGAGTAGCGGTAAGTGTAAGTGTATCCACATTAACACGCAGATGCTTTAACTTTTCTTTAACGCCTACGCCAAATTTCTGCTCCTCATCAATAATTAATAATCCAAGATCTTTAAATTTTACATCCTTGCTTACAATCCGGTGTGTGCCAATAAGGATATCGACCTTACCTTCAGCAAGCCGCTGCATTGTTTCGCGGATCTGCTTAGGTGATTTAAAGCGGTTCACATAATCAATAGTGCAAGGAAAATCTTTTAAGCGTTCTGTAAAGGTTTTATAGTGCTGTAGAGCTAATATTGTAGTTGGAACCAGGATGGCTACCTGTTTACTGTCTGCTACTGCTTTAAAGGCCGCACGTACAGCTATTTCGGTTTTTCCAAAGCCCACATCTCCGCAAATCAGACGGTCCATCGGATGTGGTGTTTCCATATCCTTTTTCACATCGGCAGTGGCTTTTACCTGGTCAGGCGTGTCTTCGTAAATAAAAGAGGCCTCCAATTCCGTTTGCAAATAGGTATCGGGATGAAAAGCCATGCCGTTTTGTGCTTTTCGCTTTGCATAGAGCCCGATCAGGTCGCGCGCGATATCCTTAACTTTTTTTTTTTTTGTTTTTTTTAATTTTTCCCAGGCGTCTGTCCCCAGTTTATTCATTTTCGGTACTGTGCCTTCTTTTCCTGAATATTTTGATATACGATTCAGGGAGTTAATATTCACATATAAGAGATCATTATCGGCATAAACAAGGCGTATCATTTCCTGTGTTTTGCCATTAACTTCCACTTTTTCTAATCCGGCATACTTTCCTATTCCATGATCAATATGGGTGATGTAATCGCCTGGTTTTAATTCACGAAGTTCTTTTAGCGTGATGGCCTGTGAACGTGCGTAGCCTTTTTTTAATTTATATTTATAGTACCGGTCAAATATCTGGTGATCTGTATAACAGGCAATCTTTTGCTCATGATCAATAAAGCCTTCACGAAGAGATATATTTATCGGTGTGAATTTTACATTTTTATCAATATCCTCGAAAATGCTATAAAGCCGTTCAACCTGCTTCGCAGAATCTGTAAAGATAAAGTTAACCAGGTTCTGCTCTTCATTCTGACGAAAATTATGCAATAGCAGGTTAAAGTCCTTATTAAAGGATGGCTGAGGTTTGATTTCAAAGTTTATAACATCATCCGGATGGTAGAAAAACTGCTTCCCGAATTCAACAATTGGAAAATCATGCAGCTGGTCAGCAAGTAACTTTTCATCAGTAAAACTGAATTTGGGATCAATCCAGTCAATATTTTGCTGCTTGTCGGCGGCAGATAAAGCCTTCCAGAGTTCAATCGCTTTTTTGTGTCCCGCCCGTATTATGTCCAGAGTAAACTGGACATCTTTAAACCATACTAAAGTATCAGGATCAATATATTCCAGAAGTGTTATGTTTTGTTCGGTTAGAAGCTTAGACTGTACATTGGGAACAATGGTAATGGTTTTTACCTGTTCTACAGACAGTTGGTCCTCAATTTCGAAGGTGCGTATACTTTCAATAACGTCACCAAAAAATTCTACACGGTATGGCAGATCATGCGAGAAGGAGAAGATATCAACTATTCCACCTCTGATCGAAAACTGACCCGGGGCATACACAAAATCAACCCGCTCAAAATCATACTCTATCAGAAACTCATTAATAAAGTCGATGCTAAGCTTATTGCCGCTTGAAATTTCGAGTGTGTTTTTTACCAGGGCATCACGGTTAATTACCTTTTCGGCTAATGCTTCCGGGTAGGTTACAATTAACTTCCCAATCTCTGTACTATGCATTAACTCATTAAGAACCTCTGCACGTTGAAGTACATTACTGCTGTCAACCTGGGTAAAGTCAAAGGATTTGCGGTAAGATGAAGGGAACAGCAGAACCTCGAGATCAAGAAGACTTTCCAGGTCACTTTGAAAATACGCAGCTTCTTCGCGGTCAGGCATGATAAAAAGCATATGCCGGTGCTGTAAAAAAAACAAAGCTACCGCCAGTACCGAGTCGCTTGAACCGATAAGTCCTTTAAGCTGTATTCTTGGGTTTTTCTTTTTATTAAGTGCTTTCGCTAACTCATCAACCCTTGGATCTGCTTTGTACTTATTTAAAATATCCCGAATGTTCACAATCCCATTATTCGAATGCAAATATACAAGAGTGTTATTAAAACCGTAATCATATCTGATAATACAAATAGTGATACAGAAGAAACAGTTATATAAGGTTGTTTGTTAAATGGATGTCGGTAAACGATATTGTTATTAACTTAAACTTTACGTTATGAAAAATGCAATAAAGTATGGTGTTATAATTGGCGTGTTAAGTGGGATTTGGATTTTGTTAATGCATCTGGCCGGAGTATATGAGAATGAATATCCTAAAAGTGACAGTTCGTCATGGCTGGAGTACGCCTCCATAATTATTCCCTTTATAGGATTATACCTGGGAATAAAGAGCTACAGGGATAATATTAACGGAGGCACGATGGAGTTTTTTGAAGGTTTATTCGAAGGGTTTAAGATAATGGTGATTGGCGGGGTGATTGCAGCCTTTTTCGCGGTTGTATATATTCATTATGTGAACAATACTATGCAAATGGATTATATGGGGCGAATAGGAGCTGCCGGTGCAATCGGTTTTTTGTTTACATTAGCTATTTCACTTATGTTAATGAACAAGCAACGGAATTTATAAGTGTTTAAATGGCAGCGTTTTCCACTTGAACTTATTTGCTGGACAACCGGCCTGGTCTTGCTTTCACAATACGAAGCAGCGTTACAGTATCATTTCAGTTTATGCCCGCTTTATAATCTTGGTGTGAGCTGGTGTCCCGGATGCGGGTTTGGAAGGTCAATTGCAGCATTTCTGCATGGAGATGTAATCGCTTCGCTTAAGCATCATTGGTTTGGCATTCCAGGTTTATTCATTCTTCTTTACAGGGTATTTTATTTATTACGGAATTTTCGTCTAACTTTAATGTTGACCAATCCTTAATCTGTATGTATCAGAATTTATTATCCAATATTAGTGGGATTACCCTGGAAGAGTTCAATTATCTGCAACAGGTAATGAACGGCATGTCTCAAAAACAAGCAGAAAACTTCGTTATGTTTTATTCCGGTAAGCGCAGAAGTCCCCAGGATATATTATTATTTACTTTGATAGGATTTATTGGCGTAGCAGGGGTTCAGCGATTTGTTACCGGACAGATTGGAATGGGTATTTTATATTTTCTCACCGCAGGGTTATGCTTCATAGGCACTATTGTTGATCTTATTAATCACCGGACACTTGCAGCAGAGTACAACCAAAAGGCAGCATACGAAACTGCAAATCTGGTTAAGGGTATGTTCCCTGTAAAAACAGAATCTGCCGACGATAGGATCACAGGTTAAAAAAGAAACAAAAACATAATTATGAATAGTGAAACTGGCAAATATGTTATTGTTGCTGGTGGCATATTGTTGATTGCCGGTGTCATAATCTATTTTTTTCATAGTAAACTTCACTGGATCGGCAATTTGCCGGGAGATATCAGAATTGAAAGGGAGAATTTCAGGTTTTATTTTCCGATTACTACCATGATATTAGCAAGCGTATTAATAAACTTGCTGGTTAGATTGTGGCGGTGGCTTCAATGAACTTTAATATAGAATAGTGCATAGTTACACGTAAAGATTAAATTCGGTGGGATGAAAATTAAACAGCTAACAGATTTTTTAGAAACCGTTGCACCGCTGGCTTATCAGGAAGAATATGACAATTCAGGGTTGATTATCGGCGATCCGGATCGCGAAATTTCAGAGGCCCTTATTTCTCTGGACGGTACCGAAGCGGTGGTAGACGAAGCAATTGAGAAAGGAATTAAGCTGATTATATCTCACCATCCAATTGTTTTCAGAGGGTTAAAAAAGTTTAACGGCAGGAATTATGTGGAGCGTGTGGTTTTGAAAGCCATTAAGCATGACATCGCTATATACGCAATTCATACAAATTTCGATAACGTACTTGACGGAGTTAACAAAAAGATATGTGATAAACTGGGTATTAAGGATTGTACCATCCTCAGCCCCAGGGAGGGAGCCTTGAAAAAGCTGGTAACCTTTTGTCCTGATGCCCAGGCAGAGAATGTTAGACAGGCAATGTTTAATGCTGGTGCGGGATGGATTGGAAATTATTCCGAATGCAGTTATAACACTGAGGGTTTTGGGACTTTCAAGGCAGGAAAGGATACTGATCCATATGTTGGAGAAATTGGTTCAAGGCATAAAGAAGCGGAGGTCAGGATAGAAACGATCTATCCGGCTAATATAGAACGTAAGGTAATAGCTGCACTTTATGAATCGCATCCTTATGAGGAAGTTGCTTTTGATCTATATCCGGTCAGTAACCCGTATCCGCAGGTCGGTTCCGGAATGATTGGTAACCTGGAGACAGATCAGGATGAGATGGAGTTTTTAAAGCGTGTAAAACAAGAACTGAAGACCGCGGTGATTAGGCATACGAACCTGCGGGGGAAGAAAGTTCGAAGAGTAGCTGTTTGTGGCGGGGCCGGAAGTTTTCTCCTGGCCAATGCGTTAAGCGCCGGAGCCGATGTTTTTATTACGGCGGACTTTAAATATCACGAATTTTTTGATGCTGATGGGAAACTGGTAATTGCAGATGTTGGACATTTTGAAAGTGAGCAGTTTACGCAGGAGTTATTGTTGGAAATTATTACAGAAAAATTTCGTAACTTTGCACTCCGTTTAACTATACATAATACAAACCCAATAAATTATTTGATTTAATGGAACAAACCGTCGAACAAAAGTTACAAGCCCTTTACGACCTTCAAACAGTTCATACCAAGGTGGATCGTATTCGCCAGGTGCGTGGAGAGCTTCCTATGGAAGTTTCTGATCTTGAAGATGAAGTTGCAGGACTTGAAACCCGGATACAGAAGATTAAGAGCGAGCTTGATGATCTTGAGGATTCAATTGTAACCCGAAAGAACAATATTAAAGATGCACAAGCTGCCATAAAGAAATATGAAACGCAGTTAAACGAGGTTAAAAATAACCGCGAATATGATGCGATTTCAAAAGAAATTGAGATCCAGGGACTGGATATCCAGGTAAGTGAAAAAAAGATCAAGGAATTCGGCTTCGAAATATCAAGCAAAACCGAAGTGTATGAAAAAGCTTTAGCAGCTTTGGAAGAACGGAAAAAGGATCTTGAAATCAAAAAAGCAGAGCTTGAGACCATTACTGCCGAAACCCGTAAAGAAGAGGAAGAGCTGGTTGCCAAAGCAAAAGAAGCCGAAACACATATTGAAGAACGCTTATTGATTGCTTATAACCGTCTTCGTTCCAGCGTAAAAAACGGCCTTGCTGTTGTTACCATTCAACGTGATTCATGCTCCGGATGTTTTAATCAAATCCCGCCACAAAGACAATTGGATATCCGTCAGCGTAAAAAGATCATTGTTTGCGAACATTGTGGTCGTATCCTGGTGGATGAAGCTTTTGCTCAGGACGAGGTAGAAGCTAAAGCATAATTAATATTAAGAAAATGATTAAAAGGCTCCGAATCGGAGCCTTTTTTGTTCTAGTTAAAAGCCTATTAGATTTCTAAAACCTTATAGGTCTTTTCATTTAAAACCGGTAAACCAAAGCATTAATATTCATACCGGCTCCAACCGAAGCCATAACAACGGTATCCCCTGGCTTAATCACCTGGCCTTCGAGCTTATTTTTTAACATAAGATCAAGCATGGTTGGGATTGTGGCCACAGAACTGTTTCCAAACTTAGAAATTGTCATTGGCATAATACCTTCCGGGGGAGTTGAAATGGAATATAATTTGAACAAGCGCTTTAATATGGCTTCATCCATCTTGCCGTTAGCCTGATGTACAAGCACTTTGTTGATATCATGAATGTCTAATCCGGCCTTGTCAATAGCTGTTTTAATAACTAATGGGACGTTGGTTAGCGCATATTCATAGATCTTTCGTCCTTCCATTTTAATGAAGAAATCTTCACCGGCATAATCAGGGTTGCTTGATGTTCCCGAATATAGGTAATAAGCTTCGTTTTCGGTATGGGATTGTGTCTTATGCGATAAAATACCTTTCCCAGCCTCATTTGAGGCCTCCAAAATGGTTGCACCGGCTCCGTCGGCAAAGATCATACTGTCACGATCAAAGGGGTCGTTAAGTCGTGATAGTAGCTCACTTCCGATAATCAAAATTCTTTTTGCATCACCAGATTTAATAAAATAATCAGCCTGGATCATTCCCTGAAGCCATCCCGGGCAGCCGAAAGGAATGTCGTAGGCTACACAATCTGGATTTTTTATTTTTAACCGGTGTTTTATTCGGGAAGCAATGGTAGGAATGGCATTAACCCGAGTAGTGCCATGTTTTATATCTCCAAAATTATGTGCTACAATTATGTAGTCCAATGTTTCAGGATCAATACCTGACGAATTTAATGCGTTTTCAGCTGCAAAGAAACCCAGATCGGACGTGGTATGTTCCTCATCAGCATATCTTCTTTCCTCAATCTCTGTTATATCTTTAAATTTAGAGATGATTTCTTCGTTTTCCTTATCTATTTGGACCCCTGTCTTTTCATAGAATTTCTGTTCTAAAAACCGGGTGTTGGGGATAGCATTCTTGGGCAGGAAACATCCTGTAGCAATAATTTTTGACGTTATAATAGCACTCATTGAAGGTTTTCATACCGTTTTCAAAATCGGTATTCATTAAAGTTATACTTTTATAGTACTGTATGCCAAATTTTTTTTAAAACAATGTTAATTGCTTGCCTCCTCCGGGTGTAAAATGTGAAAAATTTAGTGGCCGCATCAGCTTTCCTTTCATAAACCTATTCAGTGATATTTTGAAAAGCTGATGGATACTCTCGGCGATATGCCCGTCTCCAACCATCCGGTTACCCCATCTTGAGTCATTTAATTTGCCTCCATGACAGGAAGCAATTGCATGTAATACCTTGTCTGCACGATCTGGGTAGGCTTTATATATCCAGTCTGTAAATATTTCGGCGATAACTCCATTCAGCCTGACCATTGTAAATGAAGCCCCGGAGGCACCGGCATCTGATGCAGCCTTAATTACCACAGGTATTTCATCACTGTTAAGGAACGGAATAATCGGTGCCATCATCAGCCTTACCGGAACATTTATTTCTGCGAGTCCTGTTATAAGCTTTAAACGGCTTTTTCCTGTTACGGTTCTTGGCTCCAGTTTCTTTCTAAGTCTTTCATTTAAGGAGTTTAATGTTACTGCTACATGAACAAGATCATATTTTGCCATTTCCTGAAGTATGTCGAAGTCCCGGGTTATCAGGTTGTTTTTGCTGATTATACTAACCGGATGTTTGTACTTTAGAAAGACTTCGAGTAATGAACGTGTTATTTTGAGCTTGCGCTCTATGGGCTGATAGCAATCCGTGTTTCCGGAAAGCATTATTGTAGCCGGCTGATAATTCTTTTTGTTAAAAGATTCTTCAAGCAGAGCGGCAGCGTTTTTTTTGGCTATGATCTTTCTCTCGAAATCCAGTCCGGCACTAAAACCCCAATATTCATGTGCATTTCTGGCGTAACAATATAAACAACCATGTTCACAACCCTGGTATGGGTTAATAGAGTGCATAAAAGAAAGATCGGGGCTATTGGAAGTGCTGATAATCTTTTTAGCATCTTCATAAAAAATTTGTGTGGCACTGTTTTCATGAAGCTCTTCATCAAGTCCTTCGATGTGATCAGTAACATATTTATTTTTACTGAATTTATTATGGGTATTTACCTGTGCTCCGCGGCCCTTAAAAAACTCCTTATTCTCTGCATGTGCCATAATACAAAATTGCTAAAAAAATTAGTAATTTAGATTATTATTATTGAATATCTGATTAAGATGCAGGTATTTCAGGAACTTTTAAGCTCTTTATTGTTGTGGAGTCAAACCTATAATCCATCTCAGCCTGGAATTGGCTAGCTGACGAACGATGATAAAGGTTAACACCAGAACGATCATAAAGAAAAGAAATTGATATGCCAGTAGCTCCAGGATATGGTTATTTGAGAGATCTTTTAAATAGGTGCCAAACAATACAGAAAGTTCAAGTATCACTATGCTGTTAACAAGATAAATACCATAAACTATTTTTCTTGGTTGGAGATTATTAATAAGACTAATTGCGCCAACTTTAAGAAGAAACACGAAAAATGCCAGGGAGAAAATAATGTTTGTAAACCGGTTAGATGCAAAGGAGTCATTAACACCTTTTTTAGTCAAGAAATATCCCTCAAAACATGCAACCGAAAACAAAAGGAGTAACCCCATTATTAAAGTCACCCAGCCTGTATTTTCAACTTTTTTCAGTAAAAAAGTCCAATGCCGATGAACCAGGAATCCAAGCCAAATAAAAAATGTATAGGCAAGAACAGCTTTAGTATGAAAAGTGTCTATCCAGCCCATATGAAAATTCAAGCAATAGAAAAAGGTTATTGAAAAAAGAATGAGGCCGAAGATTAAATTCCCTGCGTGATTTTTAAAGGTGATCATTAACACCATTCCGACCAGATAGGTTACCACAAACCAGTAAGGACCATAAATTAACAGGCCGTTTACGATATTGTAAACTGAGCGTGATAGAACGACAGATGAATCACCGGAGGCCAGTTCACTTGCATCCAGCTGATGCAGCATAATCAGGATAGTATTGAAAAAAACGATAAATAACCATGGGGCATAAATCCGGGGAATACGCTCATTAAAATACTTTTTAAGGGTATAGTTTTGTAGTTTGGAATGTATCAGAATCCCAGATACGATAAAAAATATTATTGTGCTGGTTGCTCCGGCTTGTATTACTATTGCTTTGATAATTTGCTCTGTAACATTATCCGGGCTTGGTAAGCGCCATTCGGGGAAAAGAGAGTGCGACCAAACGATGATAGAAATAGTGATAAAACGAATAGTATCTATTTGATAGTAGTTACTTTTACCCTGTTGTTTGGCTAATTCATCAGGTCTTTGATATGTATTCGTTTGTGTATACATCCAGTACGTTTACGTTTTCATACGATTAGAGTCTCTTTTACATCGTTCCTAATTAAAACAGTAAATGGGGTATTATGTTCAGACTGAGAAAAAATGGCTTTATAATATATAATAAAAACTACCGGAATACTGGAATGGAACTTCCGGGTAGTCCTGGAAGTTAAAAAGGTCGTTTTATTGGAAATCTATCCTTCAATCAGGAACACAATTAATTCTTTTGGGCCGTGAGCTCCTAATACCAGGGTTTTTTCAATATCAGCTGTCCGGCTTGGGCCTGTGATGTTTGAGATCATCGATGGCAAATTATTTTCGTACTTAGCCTGGAGCAGTTTGAAACCATCTTTTAAATCAAGAACCATTTGTGAAGTATAAGCGATGACTACATGAATATGTGGATAAATACTTAATCTTCTCCCGGCAGCATTTCCGTTCGATATTAACACACTTCCGTTTCTGGCTATCAGAGATTCACAGCCAGTAATTCCAACTTCAGCCTGTTCAAAATCGGTATCTGTGCTGTAAAACGGATATTCATATTTGCCAAGAAGATCCTGTAGATGAGGTTCCCAACAGTATATTTTATGCCATTTCTTTTCATCTGCCAGAAGTAAAAGATTTTCAATAAGCTGAATTTCGTCTTCACAAAAAACAAACTTACCTGCAACTGCTGCTAATTGCTCTGCAAATAACACTTCAAGGTAACCATCATACGGAGGATAGACCGGTGTATCTTCCAGATTAGGATATGGATTATCTCTTTTTTCTAAGAGAGCCTTCCTTATCTTTTTAAGCATCTTCTCTTTAGATGTTGTTTCTTTCATCAGAAGCGTTCATAAAAAAGTCAGGCCCGTAAACCGGGCCTGACTTTATGGAGTAGTTTTATTCTTCTTCGGCTGCAACTTTGGCAACACCGTCAGTGTGGTCAACAATTCCTTCCTGTACGGATCCGTTTACAAACTCATCGTAGGTTGTACGATGGTCGAAAGGACGTTTTCCAAGAATTTCTTCGAGATCACTCTGGAACAGGATTTCTTTTTCCAACAGCTTTTGAGCTAATAGTTCAAGACCTTCGCGCTTGTCGGTTAAAAGTTCCTTGGTGCGCTGATATACCTCATCAATCAAGATCCTCACCTCGTGATCTATCATTTCTGACGTCTTTTCTGAATAAGGCTTGTTGAACTGATATTCTCCTTGTGTATCATTGAATGAAACGTTACCAATCTTTGCATTCATACCATACATGGTGATCATTGCATAAGAAAGTTTGGTAATACGCTCCAGGTCGTTTTGGGCCCCGGTAGAGATCTTGCCGAAAACGATATCTTCAGCAACACGGCCTCCCATGGTCATACACATGCCATCAGTAAGCTGCTCTGTAGTATATAAGAATTGTTCCTTGGGCAGATATTGCGCATAACCTAAGGCGGCAACACCACGTGGAACTATAGACACTTTCACCAACGGATCAGCATGTTCGAGGAACCATCCCGCAATGGCATGTCCGGCTTCATGATAAGCCACAATCCTTTTTTCTTCCGGAGATATGATCTTATTCTTTTTCTCAAGACCACCGATCACCCGATCCACAGCATCCTGAAAATCATGCATATCCACAGCTTCTTTATTCCTTCGTGCTGCAATCAGAGCTGCTTCATTACAAACGTTCGCAATTTCGGCACCTGCAAATCCAGGTGTCTGTGCGGAAAGTTTTTTGGCATCTACACCTTCAGCAAGTTTTATGGGCTTAAGATGTACCTTAAATATCTGCTCGCGTCCAACCAGGTCGGGCTTGTCAATAGACACCTGACGGTCGAAACGTCCCGGGCGCAATAATGCAGAGTCTAATACATCCGGGCGGTTGGTAGCGGCCAGAATAATGATACCTGAATCGGTACCAAATCCATCCATCTCTACCAAAAGCTGGTTAAGTGTATTTTCGCGTTCGTCATTACCTCCAACGATGTTATTTTTTCCACGCGCACGGCCGATAGCATCAATCTCATCAATAAAGATGATACACGGCGCCTTATCTTTAGCCTGTTTAAACAAGTCGCGCACACGTGATGCACCAACTCCCACAAACATCTCTACGAAATCAGATCCTGATAAAGAGAAGAATGGAACCTGCGCTTCTCCGGCTACGGCTTTTGCAAGAAGAGTTTTACCGGTTCCGGGCGCGCCGATAAGCAGGGCACCTTTAGGGATCTTACCACCCAGGTTTGTGTATTTTTTAGGGTTTTTCAGGAAATCTACAATTTCCATAACCTCCTGCTTGGCTTCTTCAAGGCCTGCAACATCATCAAACGTTACCGAAATCTGCGCTTCTTTATCAAACAGGGTAGCTTTGGATTTACCGATATTAAATATCTGGCCACCGGCTCCGCCGCCACCGCCACCGCCCATGCGGCGCATAATAAATATCCAGAATCCAATCAGTAACAATACAGGTAAAATGATGGTCATAAACCATCCGGCCCACGGGCTTTCCCTGGATTCTATGTTAAGTGGTGTACGCTGTCCGGCAGGAATGTCTTTTTCTACTTCATTTAGTTTTTTCTCAAATCCCTCAATTGATCCGTCTGTAAAGAAATAATGCGGACTTGAGGACGACATGCTAAAGCTGCTTTTATTGCGTATGTCATCATATTTTGGTTGCGAAAGGCGATCTTTTTTAATGTAAACCTCAATAGTAGCCAGATCCTGGCTTTTATAGGCAACCAGTTTTTCTACATCTCCGGGGCGAAGCATTTCTGTTTCGAACCTTTTGTAGTTAATGCTTTTTGCAGTTGTTCCATTAAACATATACTGCACAAAAAACAATCCCAGGATAATTGCAGCATACAGCCACATGATATTAAATCGCGGCGGTTTGGGTATAATCTTCTTACCCGGTATCTTTTTTATGATCTTTTTACTTGATCTGTTCTCTTTCATTTCGGTCATTCCAACAAGGATATAAAAATAATTTATGAGCAGCAATTAACGGTTAATTACGCACTCTTATAAAATTGCATTTCAGCATCACCCCACAAATCCTCAATTCCGTAATACTCCCGTTTTTCGGTCTTAAAAATGTGGACAATTACATCAACATAATCCAGCAAAATCCATTCTCCATGCTGAAGGCCTTCTTTACGAAGAGGCTCTTGCTTCAAAGCTTTATAGATTTCCTGCTCTACGCTTAATGCGATTGCTTTAACTTGTGTTGTTGATTCAGCGTGGCATACCACAAAATAATCGGCAACCGAGCTGTGTATATTTCGAAGGTCTAATCTTACGATCTCATTTCCTTTTTTTTCCTGAATTCCGTGAATTGCTATTTCAGAAATATATGTGGATTCTTGGACTACTTTCCTTTTTGCCATTAAAAAGATTTAATTTTGAATAATTTTAACTTGGTGCACAGTACTTTGCAAAATAACACTTTTTCGCAATTATTTGTTGGACAAAATCTCATAACGCTTGACTCGGTAGATTCTACAAATTCATGGCTAAAGAATCTATTGTCAAATTCTGAGCCACTACCAGAAGGAACTGTAATATTGGCAGAAGACCAGTTTGCCGGACGTGGCCAGAAAACCAATACATGGGCCAGCGAGCCGGGTAAAAATTTAACCTTTAGCATCCTTCTTAAACCAACTTTTCTTAGCCCCGATAGACAATTTGACCTAAATAAGGCTGTAAGTTTAGCAATTAATGACGTTCTGTTCAAATACTTTTCTAAAAAGGCCACTATTAAATGGCCCAATGATAGTTTCATAGATAACGCTAAAATTGCTGGTTTATTGATAGAAAATATTATCAGGGGCGAAAAAATAAAATATGCCATAATCGGCCTTGGATTGAATGTAAACCAGATAAATTTCCCTGAAGAGCTTACAAACGTAACTTCATTTGCTAAAATCTTACATAAGGATTATGATTTGAACATTCTGTTAGGCGAAATTTGCTCCGCTGTTGAGGCCCGGTATTTACAGTTAAAGGCCGGCAAGACAGATAAACTGAATTCAGACTATCTTAACCGGTTATACCTTTATAATAAAACCGGAAGTTTCATTGTAAACGGAATATCGCACAAAGGGAGGATATGTGGCATAAGTGCCGAGGGTTACCTGCAAGTGGAAATGGAAGATAAAATACGACAGTTTGGCTTAAAGGAGATAAAATTTAATATTGAGGAATCCTGATATGAAGAAATTAGTCATAATTATACTGCTTTTTATCTCCTTTTCGGGGCATGCTCAGATTTTAGACCCTGTATCCTGGAGCTTTTCTTCAAAAAGTCTTTCCGGAACGGAGGCGGAGCTTCTTATAAAAGCTACGATTGATCCAGGGTGGCATGTTTATTCCCAGTTCATTGAAGAGGGCGGACCAATTCCGACGTCGTTTAAATTCACCCCCTCGAAGGATTATTCGCTTATTGGCAAGGTGACCGAATCACCGAAAGCGGTTTCTGCATTTGATAAAAATTTTAACATGCAAATTGCATGGCATGAAAAGGAAGTGATTTTTAAACAGAAGATCAGGCTTAATTCACAGCAAACCACTATTTCTGGGGTGCTTGAATTTATGGTTTGTGATGATAAGCAATGCCTTCCGCCAACTGAAGTTGAATTCAATATTCCGGTAAATGCCGGCGTATCAGCAAGTACTGCAAAGGCAATTTCACCAGCCTCCAATGGTGACAGTGTCGTTTCTTCTGCCACCATTGCTACGGATACAGCACCAGATGCATCCATTAGCGCACCTGCCATAAATAACACAACTGAATTCTCTAAGCCTGTTTCCGCAAACAGCATGGGCAGTGGATCATTATGGGGATTATTCATAGCTGGCTTTATTGGTGGACTTGCAGCATTTTTTATGCCTTGTATTTATCCAATGATTCCGCTTACAGTGTCTTTTTTTACGAAAAAAGCCGGTTCAAAAGCTAAAGGAATTCAAAACGCATTTATTTACGGCGTTTCAATAGTTGTTATATATGTAGCGCTCGGGTTACTGATCACCTTTCTTTTCGGGTCAGCCGCATTGAACGAGGCAGCAAGCAGCGCAACATTTAACCTTCTGTTCTTTGTTATGCTGGTTGTATTTGCCATTTCTTTTTTGGGAGCCTTTGAGATCACGTTGCCATCATCCCTGGTAAACAAAATGGATGAAAAGTCAAATCGCGGCGGACTGATCGGCCTGTTTTTTATGGCGTTTACGCTAGCGCTTGTTTCATTTTCGTGTACCGGACCAATTATCGGAACGTTGCTTGTTGAGGCGGTATCCAAAGGCGCATATCTTGGTCCCGCAATGGGGATGTTAGGTTTTGGACTGGCATTAGCTATTCCATTTACACTATTTGCAGCTTTCCCGGCATGGCTTAAAGAAATGCCTAAATCTGGCGGCTGGTTAAATACAGTTAAGGTGTCGCTGGGGTTTTTAGAGCTGGCTTTAGCATTCAAATTTTTGTCAAACGTAGATCTTGCCTATCACTGGGGGATATTAAACAGGGATATTTTCCTTGTGATCTGGATTGTTATCTTTGCAGTTTTGGGACTGTACCTGCTTGGAAAGATCAGGCTTTCGCATGATACTGAACAGAATTTCTTATCATTGCCCAGGTTGTTCTTTTCGATGTTTGTACTCGGGTTTGCTTTGTACATGATTCCCGGGTTATGGGGGGCTCCGTTAAAATCAATTAGCGCATGGCTGCCTCCTCAAACAACTCAGGATTTCGACTTGAGTGTGAGAAATGAAGGTCAGTCAACAGATACAGGTGAGGAAGGTGGTCCGAAAAAATATGCAGGGCTGTTTCATGCGCCACATGGACTTAACGCATTTTATGACTACCAGGAGGGACTGGATTATTCAAAAAAAGTGAATAAGCCCGTTTTAATTGATTTCACCGGATGGAGCTGTACAAACTGTCGTAAAATGGAAGCAAGCGTTTGGTCTGATCCGGAAGTGCTAAAAAGATTGAAAGAAGATTTTGTTCTGATATCTTTGTACGTTGATGATAAAACAGATCTGGCAGGTAACGAACAATATACCAGCAGCAGTGGCAGAAAAATAAAAACTATTGGTCAGAAGTGGGGTGATCTTCAGGCGTCGAAGTTTAATACAAATTCACAGCCTTATTATGTTATAACAAACAGTAATGGGGATGTGCTTGTACCGCCTCAGGCTTTTAACCTTGACATTAATAATTATATTCAATTTTTAGAAAGCGGCAAATCTGCCTATCATAAGAAGTATGAGTGAAATAAAGAAAATAGGGGTTTTTACATCCGGGGGTGATTCTCCGGGGATGAATGCAGCAATACGTGCTGTAGTTAGAACAGCATTATACCATAACCTGGAAGTGGCAGGGGTTATGCGTGGATATGAAGGATTGATAAGCGGTGATTTTTTACCGATGGATCGTAAGTCGGTTGGTAACATCATTCAGCGTGGCGGGACTATCCTAAAAACTGCCCGTAGTGATGAATTTCGTACCAAGGAAGGTCGGCAAAAAGCTTACGAGCAGGTTAAAGCATATGGGTTAGATGCTTTGGTGGCCATTGGAGGTGACGGTACTTTTACCGGTGCCAATATTTTTATTCAGGAATTTGATATTCCGATTATAGGATTGCCCGGAACTATTGATAACGATCTTATTGGAACCGATTATACTATTGGCTATGATACCGCCATTAACACGGTTGTTGATGCTGTAGATAAAATACGGGATACCGCAGAGTCGCATGACAGGGTATTTATTGTAGAGGTAATGGGACGAGATTCTGGTCTGATTGCATTGCGCAGTGGTATCGGATCTGGCGCAGAAGCCATTCTTATTCCTGAAACCAAGACGGATATCAAAGCTTTGCTAGGCAGACTTGAAACAGGAAGAAAAGATAAATCATCAAAGATTATCATTGTTGCCGAAGGCGATGATGTTGGAGGTGCTTTTGAAGTAGCAACCGCGGTTAAGGAGAAATTCCCTAATTATGATACCCGTGTATCTATTCTGGGACATATTCAACGTGGCGGAAAACCATCCTGCATGGATAGGGTATTAGCCAGCCGGTTAGGTGTTGCTGCCGTTGAAGCGCTTCTTGCAGGCCGTAAAGGAGAAATGATAGGGATTGTTCATGGAAGTATACATTATACCTCTTTTGACAATGCAATAAAACATATTGAAGAGGTAAACCCTGACTTTTTAAAGATTGTTCAAATCCTTTCTCTGTAACAGATTTAATAACATAACAACCGCGTGTAATAATTTATACCTGGTTACCATTATGAGATAGCTATTATATGGAACAGATTAAAAAACACTTTAGTGAAGCGCAAAGTGTTCTTAGTACGTTTCTTTCAGATGATGAGAATTTTCGAAAGATTCAAGCTGCAGGGGAGTTAATTACAGCGGCATTAAAAGACAATAAAAAAGTTATTTCTTGCGGAAATGGCGGATCTATGTGCGATGCCATGCATTTTGCCGAAGAACTTTCCGGCCGGTACAGAAATGACAGACCAGCCCTTGCTGCCATCTCCATCTCCGATCCATCGCATATATCATGTGTTGGCAATGACTATGGGTTCGCTTATGTTTTTTCGAGAATGGTTGAGGCTGTTGGTCAACCGGGCGATATATTATTAGCAATAAGCAGCAGCGGAAATTCAGAAAACGTTTTGAATGCAATTAGTGCGGCACGTAATAAAGGCTTAATTGTAATCGGACTTACTGGTAAAGATGGTGGCAAAATGGCCTCAATGTGTGATATTGAGCTCCGAGCGCCATCTTCTGCTTATGCAGATCGTGCCCAGGAAATCCATATTAAAATAATTCATTCACTTATTGATTTTGTTGAGCGCCATGTGTAAGGGAGGTCGTCGTTAGTCAGTTTCGATGACTTATCAACGATCTTATGGATTACAATATCAAGGTTTTCTGATGCTTGCTGAATATCAGCCAGCAATTCTGTGTTCAGTTGGCCCAGTTCTTCCCGATGCATTAGGGGCAATATCCCCAATATAGAAGTTACATGACCACGAATATCATGGGAAGCGAGAGAAGCAATCTCCCGAAGCAGTTTATTTTGTGCGATTATTTCTTTTTCATTATTAATCCGCCTGGTAATATCATGTATAAAGCAGCTTGCGCCAATTATTGTTCCGCTATTATCATACATGGTATTAAACCGGATCTCGTGAATTAATTTCTTATTGTTGACCTCATACTCTTCAATTAATGAGAAATTTTCACCTTTCAGACACCGGTCATAAATGGATTTCCATTTTACAATAAAATCCTCAGATGCGGTATCGGGGAATACCAGGTCGCCCTCACTTAAATAAACGTCGTATAATGTATTGATGTGATTTCTGTAACCACGGTTTATTGCCATTAAACGATAATCGGTGTCTACAGAATAAATCAGGTCGTCAGTATTATTTATCAGCGCTTTAAGATTATTACTGGTAATATCCAGCTCATCCTGTGCAGTAAGAATATCGGTCAGATCAGTTATTAAAACCATGCTCGCCTTATGACCTTCGTATTTGAGCCCATGACTTGACACCCTTACACGCATGATCGCTCCATTTTTTTTAAGATGTTTCCAATATTGTGAACTCCGGTAATTAAGGTCAACTTTTTTTACTTCTTCTTTTAAACGGTCAACATCCTCCGGAGGCCTGATATCAGCAATGGTCATAGATAAAAATTCATTACGCGTGTAGCCATAGATTTCAATAGCTGCATCATTCACTGCAAGGAACTTTAATGTTTCTACATCATATATCCATAACGGATTTGGATTATTAGTGAAAAGGTAACGATACAGTTGTTCAGATTCAGCAGTTTTAACTTCAGCTTCTTTACGAAGGGTAATATCTGAAATAATTCCTGCCAATGTCTCAAACTTGCCATCTGGATCACAAAGCATCATCTCCTTATGATAAATCCATTTTGTGCCTGTCTTAGTTATAATACGGTACTCAATTTCAATACAATTACCTTCAATTACCCTTTTAAATTCTTTTAATACCCGGTCCTTATCTTCAGGATGAATCAGCGAATTATATATTTCAGGATCCCTCTTTAACCTGGAAAGTTCAACTCCGCAGATATCCGATAAATGCTGATTTATGTAAATGAATTCACGGGAAGGAAAATGCATATGCCATACTGCAGCATTGATAGAAAGGAGAAGATCATCAAGATTTTCCATAATCGCAGAATGGGGATTTTACTTAAAGTTAATAAGAAAAAACGCGCTAGCGGAACAATCTGCTACAGTAATTTTTCAGCTATTTCTTCCCAGCTGTTAACCCGCTCATATTCAGTAATGAGCAGGTTGTGTGGCGAAGTAAATAGGAGTTTCCTCCCTTTAAAGGTTGAAAAGTTTTTAATCCTGTCGTCGATCATAATTTCTGCATCTACAATTTTGTCGCCGCAAAAAATGATGTTTTTCCAGCTTATAAAGTTAAAGTGGTCCTTAAGCCAATGGTATTTATCTATTAATGAATTCGGAAACTCCATGGCTGCAGAAACAATGTAAACATCAAATTTATCTTGCAGTGCTTTCAAAGTTTCCTGACTTCCACTAATAACAGGAAGGTCCCGGAAAAAACCAGGCTCGTTAATATATTCATGCCATTTCATATTGATATGGGCGGGCACCATATGGTAGATTTCTTTTCCTGGTTCAAGCGTGGCAGGTATTTCTATTCCAAAATCGCGCTGGTATAACGAGATAAATTTAGATATCGGATCAGCTATAACTTCATCCATATCAACCACAATACGGGGTTTTCTTTCAGACATGCTCAAAAATAAGGATTTACGTTTTTTAAATGGTAGAAATTTGTATCTTTGCAGCCCCGCAGAAGAACTCCGGGAACTATGTTGAATACATAAATAAACTAAAAAATGGCAACCAAAATCAGATTGCAAAGATTCGGTAAGAAGGGAAAACCTTTTTATCATGTAGTAGTGGCAGACGGACGTGCTCCGAGAGATGGTAAATTCATCGAAAGAATAGGGTCTTATAACCCGAATACCAATCCGGCTACTATAGATTTAAATTTTGACAAAGCATTAGACTGGATGAATAAAGGCGCCCAGCCAACTGATACTTGTCGCGGGATACTTTCTGTTAAAGGAGTGCTTTACAAAAAGCATTTACAAGGCGGGCTTAAAAAAGGCGCTTTAACCGAAGAGCAGGTAGAAAGCAAATTTAACGAATGGTTAAGTTCTAAAGAAGGTAAGATCTCCGGAACTAAAGAAAACCTGGTTAAATCTAAAGAAGATGCAAAACAAGCTGCTCTAGCTGCTGAAGCTAAGAAAAAGGAAGAAAGAGCAGCTGCTATAGTTGCTAAAAATACGCCTCCGGCTGATGAGGTTGCGGAAGAGGAAGTTGCAGAAGAAACGCCTGCCGCTGAGGTTGCAGAAGAAGCCCCTGTAGCGGAAGCAGAAGCTCCTGCTGCTGAAGAAGTTGTCCCAGAGGCTGCATCAACTCCTGATGAGACTGCCCCTGAAGCTCCTGCTGCTGAAGACTCAGAAGAGGCTAAGTAGTTTTAAAATGAGTTAAATAAACGTCATTGTGAAATTCGCAATGACGTTTTTTATTTAAGGCTAGAATTAATTTTGTAGCGCACTGCTTTTTACATTCTACAGTCTCAGACCCATATCTCAATACTCAAATCTGTTAAAATGAAGATCGAAGACAGCTTTTACGTCGGTTATATTACCAAGACCAAGGGTCTTAAAGGCGAATTACAGCTTTTTTTTGAATATGAAAGCCCTGCAGATCTTGACCTGAGTACCGTTTTTGTAGAAATTAATGGAAAGCTTATCCCTTATTTCACGGTTTCTTCGAAACTGCATACTAATCAAACCGGCTATTTTTATTTTGAAGATATCGATACTATTGAGAAGGCCCAAAAACTGGTGCGTAAAAAGATATATCTACCTAATGATAAAAAGCCCGTGCGTGATGATTCTGAATTTTTTATCACTGACCTAAAAGGGTATATCGCTCACGATGAAGTATATGGCGAACTTGGCGAGATCATAGAAATTCATGAATATCCTCAGCAATATGTGGCCGTAGTACCACATAAGTTCCGTGAAATCCTGTTCCCCTTAAATGATGAATTTATTAAGGAGATTGATGAGGAAGGTGGGAATGTGTATTTAAAACTTCCGGAAGGATTGCTGGATGTGTATTTGAACGATTAAGATGTCAAGTATATTTGACATGGTGTAAATATTTAATATCTTAGTGTCAAATATTTTTGACATGTATCTCAATCAGATTAAGCTACTACCACGTTATTTTAAGATAGCAGGCCTTTTAATTATTGTTATCAGCGTTTTACTGCGTATTTGGGCAAACGCTTTAATGCCAGACTTCAAATTATATGTACCTTCTTTGATAATTTTGGGGATGTCAATCATAGCATTCTCAAGAAATAAGGTAGAGGATGAATTGACTTTACTAATACGGCTAAAAGCAATGAGTGCAGCATTCGTTTTCGGTTTGATTGAGGTAATTTTAAAGCCAATCTTTAATAATTGGTTTGATTATAACTTAAATGAAACAGATTCCGGGCGACTAATCGGTAAAATGCTGTTTTTTTACTTCTTATTCTTTTATTTCTTTAGACGGCAGCAGAATAAATGAATAATAGTATAAAGCTGGAGCGCGCTGTTAAAGATATAACTCAGGCAGAATTGGCAGAATTGGTTGGAGTAAGTCGTCAAACAATAAATACCATTGAATCTAACCGCTATGCTCCATCAGTAATATTGGCACTTAAAATAGCCAAGGTTTTCAATAAACCTCTGGAGGAGTTGTTTCAGCTGGAAGAAAGCGATTATTCATAACCCGGGCTTAAAGATGTCAAATCTAAAGGAACGAAGTCGAATGTCATGCTAACTCGAAGTCGACGGTCATCCTGAAGTCGAAGGACGGAATTCTCAATTCTTGCATCTATCTTTGCGCTATGCGGTTTGATATCATTTCTGTTCTACCTCAATTACTTGAAAGTCCCTTTGCTCATTCTATTTTACAGCGTGCACAACAAAAGGGTCTGGTCGAAATTGTTATTCATAATCTGAGGGATTATGCTACCAATAAACATAAAAGTGTTGATGACTATCCGTACGGGGGTGGCAGCGGCATGGTAATGAGTATCGAACCCTTCGCAGCCTGCATAGATAAGCTACGTTCAGAAAGGGGGTATGATGATATTATTTTCATGACTCCCGATGGAGAAACCCTCAATCAAACAATTGCCAACCAGCTTTCAGGCCAGGGTAATATGATCATTTTATGCGGTCATTATAAAGGCATCGACCAGCGGATAAGGGATGTTTTTGTAACCCGTGAAATCTCTATTGGCGATTACGTGCTTTCTGGCGGAGAGTTGCCGGCAGCGGTCCTGGTCGACGCCATCGTTCGGCTTATTCCCGGGGTTCTTTCTGATGAAACTTCTGCATTATCTGATTCTTTTCAGGGAGAATTGCTGGATGCGCCGGTTTATACCCGTCCGGCGGACTGGAATGGCAATAAAGTGCCTGACATCCTGCTCAGCGGTCACCAGGCTAAAATCGAAGAATGGCGGCATGATCAGGCATTGGCGCGGACGAGGAAACGGAGACCGGATTTGTTAAAGTGAAGAGACTTTAGTATAGTCAATAAGGTTTTCTAAGGAGGAATCTGGACTGCGCATGGGCTAGATCTCTCCTGCGTCGAGATGACAAAAATTCGAGCATGAGCGTAAAAAGAAACCTATATCTCCGCCACCAGTTTCTTTCCGGCATCCAACAGTTCCACAGGTACCGAAGCAATAATTTCAGCTTTTAAATGTTTAAGAAGCTTTGTTCTCGGAAAGCTTGCTGCAGTTACCAGGCTAATTTCACGGGAGGGCTTTGGTTTAGAAAACTCACGAAGATTCTTCTTTTGCGATGGCTTTAACAGGAGCTTCGCCAGATATGGAACAATGGTTATTCCATCATTTCTATCAACCATATTAATTAATGTTTCAATGCTTCCGGCTTCATAGTGAAGTTTGTCCGATCCGGCATCTGATGTTTTCAGTTCACATAAATTAATTACCTGGTTGCGTAAGCAGTGGCCCTCTTCAAGCAGCCATAAGTGCGATGGATCCAATTCGCGTGGCAGTAAATATTTTTTCTTTGGGAGTTTTTCACTCCCTGAGGCATATACAAAAAACTCCTCATAGAACAGCGGATGTTCAATTAACTGAGATTCTTTCAATGGTGTGGCCAATAGTCCAATGTCCAGATCTCCGGTTTTCAGCTTATTAACTATATCTGTAGTAACCAGTTCTTTTATAAATAATCTGATATCAGGAAACTTTTCAGAAAAAGACCTCAGGAATAAGGGGAGAAGGTAGGGCGCCAGGGTTGGTATAACACCTATATGTAGTTCGCCTGCTATATTACCTTCAAGTTCAGCAGCGTATGACTTGAGTCTTTGAACTTCAGCTAATATCAATCGTGACCGCTGAATAACTTCAGTTCCTTCCGGAGTGGGTTCTACGGGATGTTTGCTGCGATCAAATATTTTTATTCCCAACTCATCCTCCAGCTTTTTGATCATCATACTAAGAGTGGCCTGTGTTACAAAACATTTTTCTGCCGCTGTAACAAAATGCCGATGGTTATCTATTGCAATAATATACTCTAGCTGGGAAAGGTTCATATATAAGTTTTCTCTATACAAATATAGAGTATATCATTTTGAGTAATATGATCGAACCAGCTAATTGACCTCACTTTAATATGCAGGCTTGAAAGATCCTGTAGAATAAAAAGGGCCGCAACGGTTAAATTACGACCCCGGAAACGCTTCTTTTATTTGTTATTGTTGTGGGCCAAAATACTCACTCCAATTTAATTTATCAATCCCCTGCAAAGAGTATAATTAATCTTTAGAATTGACACTGAGAGGATTGTTACAAAGTGGTTGTTTAGACATATACAGGGTTGTGTCAGAATTAATGTTGCTGCCTTCTCCCTGGGAAAGAATCTAAAGGGATATTATGATGTAGCCCTCTCTGCCTTCGGCATCTCTCCCTGAGGGCGAGAATGGCCGGGGCACCTTGTAATGGCGTAATGATGCAGTTTTATAAACAATCGCCTCTAAATTAATAATGCCACCTCTCCCCGGGGAGAGGAATCAAAGGTGAGGGCTGCTAGAGATGTAGTATCCAATATTGAAATTGGATGTGCCCCTCTCTGCCTTAGGCATCTCTCCCTTGGGCGAGAATGGCCGGGCACTTGTATGGCGTAATGACGCAGTTTTATAAAACAATCGCTTATAATTAATAATGCCACCTCGCCCCCGTGGACAGGAATTAAAGGTGAGGGGATAAGGGTCTTTAAAATCTAACCATATTTTCTATACACGACTTTAAATCTTCTAAAACAGTATCAGTATGATTTATAACAGATTCGTTGTCAACTCGATAAATATAAAACCTCAGGCTCTCAAGTTCTTCAGTTCTTGCCTGATCATAGTTAGCCTGGCCCTGATTATCGTGTACGCCTCCATCAACTTCAATGATAAGCTTAAGTTGACTACAATAAAAATCAACAGTATATTTTCCGATAGTGTGTTGCCTTCGAAACTTTAGACCCAGAAATTTTCTACCACGTAATTGAAACCAGAGAATTTTTTCTGCAGTAGTGGAGTTGCGACGCAGGGCTTTCCTGAAAGTGCTGGCATCCATAACATGAAAATAGGGAATTTGAATATTAGTTTATAACCAGTTCTTAATCAAAGGTGAGGGCGCTAGAGTTATATTATCCAATATTGAAATTGATGTACCCTCTCTGCCTTCGGCATCTCTCCCTGGGGGCGAGAATGGCCGGGGCGCCATGCATGGTGTAATAATTCTGTTATATAAACAATCGCTTATAATTAATAATGCCACCTCGCCCCCAGGGAGAGGAATCAAAGGTGAGGGCTGCTAGAGATGTAGTATCCAATATTGAAATTGGATGTACCCCTCTCTACCTTCGGCATCTCTCCCTGAGGGCGAGAATGGCCGGGGCACCGTGTATGGAGTAATGATGCATTTTTATAAACAATCGCCTCTAAATTATTAATGCCACCTCTACCGGGGAGAGGAATCAAAGGTGAGGGCTGCTAGAGTTGTATTATCCAATATTGAAATTGATGTACCCTCTCTGCCTTCGGCATCTCTCCCTGGGGCGAGAATGGCCGGGGCACCTTGTATGGAGTAATGATGCAGTTTTATAAACAATCGCCTCTAAATTAATAATGCCACCTCTCCCCCGGGGAGAGGAATCAAAGGTGAGGGCTGCTAGAGATGTAGTGTCCAATATTGAAATTGGATGTAGCCCTCTCTGCCTTCGGGATTTATCAGCGGATAATAATTGTTTTTATTTGAGCTCATGAGCTCCTTGCAGTCGGTTCAAGCTACGAAGAATTAAAGGTGAGGTAATTGCAGTTTTCAACTAAGCCATTAGTTCAAATATCCCCTTTTTAAGGGATTGACAAAGCAGATTTCTCTGTTTACTTTTCGTGCGCATATTATATAAGTTAAATCAATTCGAGAGGGTCGTAGTTTAAGCATTGCGGCCCTTTTTTTAAACCAATCCTCCCACTTTAATATGAATAAAGCTTTTTTACATTTTCTTTCCGTACTTCTACTTTTAGGATCTAATAAATCTTTTGCGCAGGTTTCAGCCTTAAGTATTAAAAAAGATTTTTTCAAAGGGAGCACTGCGGTAACCTCCGTCAGACTCAATACCAGTGAGGTGGCTTTTGTATCTAATGATAGCGACAGGTCGGTTGAAATAATCTGTACTGATAATGATTTCAAGCATAAGTGGTCTGCAAAAGTGGAGGGATATTATCAAAATGCGGCACGTCTGGGCGATAATCTTTTGATATTGGTAAGTACCGATTTTACCTTGTTTACACGAGCTAACAGTACATTTAAGGCATACTTACTGAATTATAAAAATGGAAATATCCTAAAAGAGAAGCTGCTCTTTGAGGGCAATAACGAGTTCCTTACGGTACCATATTTTATGGCCAGCAAGGATCACAAATCTTATTCTTTTGCAGTACGCGAAACCACCTTGAAAAGGACTGTAAAAATCGCCCCTGGGGCTTTAGCTGCCATATATTTGAAAATTAAGCTGAACAATCAGTTTAATAAACAGAAAACATTTAATGTACTTACGTTTGATGAGAGCCTGGAACAAATAGAAATAGTAAGCCCTGATCTACCTGCCGGCCAATTTATTGGAATACAGCGCACTATAAACAATGATTTATACACCGCTGTTTCAGAAAATAAGAAGGGAGTAACTATTTCGAGATACCTGCCAGGAAAAGATATCCCGGTAAAATCGGTTACCGAACCATATTCATATAAAGGGGGGGTGATAGGAGTTGACTTTCTGAATGAACAGATTAAATTGATTGCAGACACTCTCAATAACCATACAGTTTATATTACAGGCGCTTTTAAAAATGGCGAGGATTTTATTATGCTGTTCAATAAATATGATTTTGAAAAAGATCAGCATAAGAGGTTTCAAAAACGCTATACAAAGGATGAAGTTAAAGGAATTGAGAGATCTTATACTACAGTTAACAAAAAATTTAAAAAACTGTCATTAGCGCCTCCAAAAGCTTTGGAATTAGTGGATGTAATTATAAATGACTCGGGTTATTTCCTGGTGGTATCCGACTTTCAGTATAAACCTTATGATAGGATGACCAAAAGTCAACCTCTGCAGTATTCCGAAGGAATTATTGTATACAGCCTGGACAAAAACATGTCTGTGAAAACTATTTCCACTATTCCCAGATATTATTCAGGAGCTGTACGAGCGGATATGAAATCTTACCAGAAGGATAACACGTTATATATTATGGCCCCTCACTATGGGGATGCTCAATTCCTTTTAGGCAAAATCAATATGATCAACGGAAAAGTGGAAGATATCAGACTGGTATCTCCAGATAAATCAGGGAGTAATGATTATCCCAGTTTAAGTACGTCGATGGTTTCAGATAACAGCATTATTCTGCCCGTGCTTGACTACAAAGCTTTTGTAATAGGAAAAATCAAATTTGATGTAAATATGTATCGTTTTGGGTGGTGAAGGGGCATCTGAGTCTTACTTTCCTATAAGACTTACCATGTTAACTGCTTTTTATCCATCGATATAGTAGTGGCCATAGGGGATAGTTAAAGTTT